>JANMSA010000640.1:0-3749 GCA_031388865.1 Acidobacteriota bacterium
GAGCAGATCGGCGCAGCTGCCGTCGCCCGCCGCACCCAGCTCGACGAGGTCCGCAGCGCCGCCTCCGGCGCCGCCGTGGCGGACGCCCCCGGTACCTTCATCGCGCGGATGCGCAAGTTCCTCAGGCTCTAGACTAGAGTCCTGTAACTGTAGAAATTGAAACAAATGGCGCGGCCCATTCGTACTGCTCTACAGGGGGGTGAGCATGCGAACGGGACGCCCCAAGGTTGCATTGATTCTGACGGACGAGGAACGCGGCGACTGGCACTGCGCTGGCGCGGCGCGGCTCGAGACCACGCGTGATGCGGCCGGGCAGACGATCGGGGCGCGCTTTACGGAAGAGCAGCGCTTCTTCCGGCTCGCCCCGTTGCCCTTCGCGCCCGAGGCCACGCCTCTCTCGCCGGAGTGGTGAAACTGGCAGACGCGCAGGACGTAAAATCCAGTGGAGTTAACGCTCCGTGTGGGTTCGATTCCCACCTCCGGCACCAACACACTCAAACAACTTGCCGCGATGCGTCACGCGCTCACCGCAGCGTCGAAATTGTCGCGCGGCCTATTATTTGCCCCATTTCGGCGCGTTCAGTCTGCGTGTGGCGTCGCGCAAATCGTTCCGCAAACGTGGCTGTAACGCTCGAACACGGAGCGCGTCTTGTGCCCCGCCAGCTTCATCGCGACAGCCTCCGGCTACCGTCTCGCGGTGACGCGTTGGGCGCCGTCTCGATAGTCGAGAGACGGTACTTGTCAGTCGGAAGAACGCGGCGTATCGCTCAGCTAGGCCGCAACACTACACCCAGGAAATGTTCCCCCCGTTCCAAATGACGCGATCAGGCGCGCCGTTTGCTTAGGTCGCCCTAACTTAGGGCAAAGTCGTGCGCCGCGAGGCGAAAGGTTAAAGAGCGGATGCTATTAGTCTGCTGGCGGACGACATCTGTGGCGGCGCAACTGTCCGCCACCACGCCGGGTGCCGACGCGCAAAGGAAGGATTTATTGTCATGAGGAAGTGTGTCTTTGTTGCGATACTCTCGCTCTGGGCCGTCCGCGCCAACGCGTCGGCGATTGTCTTCACTGCGTCCGCGACGTCGGCCGCCGGCATCCAGGCCCCGGTCGACGCATACCGGACCGCGCTCGGCACACTCAACCCGAATGTGGCTGGAAGCTTCGGCACAGGCCGCCGGGAGATCAACTGGGACGGGGTACCGGACGTGTTCGCCGCACCGAACAGTCTTCCGGCCAATTTCTTCAACGTGAACTCGCCGCGCGGTGTGGTGTTCTCGACTCCCGGGACGGGGTTCCAGGTCAGCGCGGATTCCTCGAATCCCCCCGTAGAGTTCGGCAATATTGATGCGAGCTATCCGGAAAGGTTCCAGACCTTTAGCGCCGAGCGGCTTTTCACCGCGCTCGGGAGCAACATCACCGATGTTAACTTCTTTATTCCGGGATCTGGTACAGCAGCGGTGACCAACGGTTTCGGAGCGGTATTTACCGATGTCGACTCCGCAAACGTCACAAGCCTGCAGTTCTTCGATGCCGATACGAGCCTCGGGACGTTCTTCGTCCCCAACGCAGTATCGGGGGGGCTGTCGTTCCTTGGCGTTTCGTTTACGGAGGGTGCGGTGGTGTCACGAGTGCGCATTACTTCGGGGAATCAGGTGCTCGGTCCGGGAAATTCGAGTGAGGATTTGGTGGCGATGGACGACTTCATCTACGGCGAGCCAGTTGTGGCTGCGGCGCCCGAGCCGGGAACGCTGGTGCTGGCCGGGCTTGCCGTCGCCGCTCTCGCGCGGCGCAAGGTGCACCGGCTCGGTTCCAATCCCTCAACGTAGGGCCAGTCCCGACGCACCACGATCGAACACGCGTCGCGAGGAGCAGCGAGCAAGCGGTCTCGCGAAGGTCGTGAAATCGAATCTTGGGAAGCCCGGCTTGAGCAGCGGGCGAGGCAGGTGCGGCGGCCAGCCGTTGGCTGCCGTGGCGTCCATGCCTGCTGGTCGTTACTCCGGGTGGTTGGGGGTCGCGTTCTATCGAGCCTATCAGCCCGCGGCGGTCGACTCCGTCGACGGCGTCTGCTCACCTGCGTCGACGCGAACGGCGAAGTGGTTGGTCTGGCTCGCCGCGATTCTCGTCGTCTTCTTTCTGGCTTTCCCTTGGTTCGTGAAGTTCATCATCGGACGCACGTGTTTCACGTTGGCCTGTGTCCGATATTTGTCTACATGTTTCGGACAGATTGCCCAACGAAACGAAACCGTAGCCGTTCCTGAACGGCCCCGACACCGGAAAACCGGCGCACACAACGACGAGTTCAAACACGGCTGGTTCCGCCTGACGATCTTAGCAGGCAACTCGCGCGACGGCTCGTGCGCCGTGATCGGCCTTCCCCTTGCACGGAGCGCAGGCACGTTCTAGTTTTCCCCACAAACAACTAAGGTTTCTGGGGGAAAGGCGCCGCCAGCGAGAGATTAGTCTGCGTGGATGCGCAAACGACGCCATCCGTCTGCTCGGAGGAAAACGCACCATGACCAAGTCAGCTACGCGCCGGTGCGGAGGTATGTTGGCCGCGCTCCTGCTGAATGCCGCACCAGCCGTCGCTGGGCCGATCAGCCCCCTGTATCTGACTTCCTTCGACCGTATCTCTGTGGTGCAGGGCGCTGGCGTCACCACCTTTCCGACGGTGTCATTGGGCGAATACGCTATCGCGATTGATTCGTCGGTGCGCACCCGTGCGCAGCTGGTGGGAGATTTGGGGCACGAATACTCGCTCAATGGCACGCCGACGGGGGTGACATTCCTCAACACCGAGGTGTGTTGCTTCCGGGACGGGACCACGGACGGTGTGTATAACTATGCGGTCCGCGCCGGCACCGGTACCTACTACCAGTCCAACGCCGACTGGAGTAATCCGCAGCTCATACAATTTGGACTTACGTTCGGGCCCACCCTGGGCGGCATCACCTACGATTCGCGCAACGACAGCTTCTGGTTCTCCGCCGGACGTTACATTGGGAATGTCGACAGATCGGGGCTGGTTCTTAACGCCTTCTTTACAGTTGAGGGTCGGCGGTCCGTGTGGACTTCTTTAGCGCTTGATCCCGCGGATCACACGTTATGGCTGTACACTTTTTACCCCGGCTTTCCTGACGAGGTGCATCTCGAACAGTACTCGACTGCAGGGCCGGTCAATTTCCAGCCACGAGCTGCTATCGGTAGTGTGGCGTTCTCTGGTGACGGGCTCGGAGCTGAGTTCCCGTTGCATGCTGCTGCGATTCCGGAACCGGCATCAGTGACGTTGCTCCTGAGTGGTCTGGTTGGCGTCGGCGTGACGCGTTGGAGACACCGACGCTCTCAACAGCGAGCACGCTGCTCCTGACAGCAGCTAACGGGTGGCGGCAGCCGCGGGTCGAGCGGGACGTGCTGCAGCGCAGTTCGATCGGCGCCCTCTTCACAACCGATTCCGTCTCCAGAGTAGCGCCGGGCGGCAATCAGATCTTCGGCGTCGACGCCACTTCGCCCTCTCCCAGAACACCAGCCTCGGCGAATACGTGGCGAACTCCCGCACCCCACGTCTGACCAGCGACGCCATCAGCTACCGCCCCAACTTTAACGACGGTGCCGACCGCTACGGCGCTCAAGTCGACCGAACCGTTGTGGGTGACAACTTCAATCCTGAGGTGGGATTTCTGCGCCGCGCACAGTTGCGCAGCAACTACGGATGCTGCGTTTCAGTCCTCGACCGCGGCGCAACGCGACGATTCGCC
>JANMSA010000644.1:0-5401 GCA_031388865.1 Acidobacteriota bacterium
CGTACACGCTGGTGAACACTGTGTCCTCAATTTGAGCCTGCACGATGCGCGTCTCATGATCGAACTCGGGATGGCTGATCACTGCTCCCCGGGCGAACTCGTCGCGCACGTGAAGCGCCACGCCGGAGTACCCGCCGGCCCCGTGCCAGTAGCACGTATACCCTTCCAGCGAACAGGCTTGCGGGATCTGATCGAGCCTGGCTTTGATCTCCTGCAGGCAGATCACATCCGGCTGTTCGGACCCTGCCCAGGCCACGAATTGCTCGTGCCGCGCGCGGATTCCATTCACGTTCCAGGTGGCAATCTTCATGGTCCGCGGATTGTATCGGCGACAGCGTGTCGCCGGTTGTCCGTTGTCAGTTGGTGGTTGTCTGTGATTTCCGCAGAACCGCACAGACAACCGACAACCGACAACCGACCACATATTCGGAGGTCACATTGCGTAAGAGATCGATCCTGCTGCTCGTTGCTGTGCTGCTCGCTTCAAACGCCGTTTTCGCTCAGGAGGACGATGAGGATGAGGACGATGAGGAGTGGCGCGACCGCCGCACCGAAACCCGCCGCGTCTATCGCGATGAGCCGAGCGATCGCTCCTTCGAGCTGACGCCGTTCGCCGGGTTCCGCTGGGGCGGGACGATCTTCGCCGATCAGTCCTTCGTCTTCACCCGGGACGTCGACGTCGCCAGCAGCGCCAACTTCGGCGCGAACTTCGCCATCCCTCTCGGTGACA
Source organism: Acidobacteriota bacterium (assembly GCA_031388865.1). GTDB lineage: Bacteria > Acidobacteriota > Thermoanaerobaculia > Gp7-AA8 > Gp7-AA8 > QHVT01. The sequence goes on from JANMSA010000644.1 coordinate 731, forward strand.
GCGGGATGAAATTCGAGCTCATGGCGAACCGGCAGGCCTCTGAGCTGGAGACCGGCACGGGCCTCTTCGAGCCGGACAACACGGTCGCGGAGATCGACGTCACCTACCTTCACGCAGGACTGCAGATCCCGTTCGCGCGATCGCGGAACGCGAAACCGTACTTCATCGTCAGCGCGGGCCTGGCGAACCTCGATCCCCAGATCCTGGGGGTGTCGGCGGAGCAGCGGTTCTCAGCGTCGGCAGGGCTCGGCGTGAAGATTCCGATGAGCAGCGCGCTCAGCCTCCGCTTCGAAGGACGCGGCTACTACACCTCACTCGAACAGGACGACTGCTCGTTCTGCGAATACTTCTATAACCAGGATTTCTATCAGGGAGAGGTCAACGCCGGTCTGGTATTCTCATTCTGACGTGGTCCTCCTAAGCCGTCTCATCGCCGCGCTGGCCTATGCCGGCGCGGCGTTTTTATTGGGCGTCTCGCTCGGCCAGCGCGGGGAGCTCGGCATCGTCCAGCACGTCTTCTTCACCGTCGTCCCGCTCACGACGATCGTGCTGATGATCTTCTCGAAAGGGCGCGCGCAGGTCGCCCTCACCGGCCTGGCCATGTTCGGCGGCCTCTACCTGGGCCAGCAGCAGTACGCCCGCGCCTGGAGCGAGTGCACCACCCAGGGTTTCGCTGTGCGCGATGCGCTGGTGAGGCACCAGCGCGAACACGACGGCTATCCCTCGCACCTGGAAGCCCTCGGCATCGAAATCCCCTGCCGTGCCGGCTTTCGAGGCACGATCCTGCACTACCTCTCCAACGAGCGCGGCTTCCGCCTGTGGATGACGAACGATCGGGAAGCGGTCTCGTTCCAGCAACCGCGCCGATGAGGTAGGTCTGGTTGCGGGTTGCTGGTTGGTTGCTGGTTGTCGGTTGTCAGTTGTCAGTTGTCAGTTGTCTGAGCCTCTTCGCCTTGGCGACGAGCTCGAGAGAGAGAGTGAGAGTGAGTGAGTGAGAAATGAGAAGGTAGGCCGTACCGGTGCCCGGCCACTCGGCCCGAGCCCTGGATTCGTAAGTTGTCGCCCAGGCCAGAACTCGCAGACAACCGACAACTGACAACCGACAACCAGTAACCGACAACCAGCAACCACCACCGGCCTCAGTTCCAGCGAAAGATCTTCAACCCCACCAGGCCGCTGACGACCGTCCAGGCCACGAGGTTGAGCATCTGCGGCATCACGGCGGCCGGTCCGCCGCCGTCGTTCATCACGATGCGTAGAGCGTCATTGAGAGCCGTCAGCGGGAGGGCGCGGATGAACGGCTTCACCGCGTCCGGAAATCGCTCGTACGAGAAGAACACGCCCGAACAGATCCACATCGGCATCATCACTACGTTCATCAGTCCGCTCACGGCCTCGATCGTTCGCGCGCGCGAGGAGAGCAGAATGCCGACGCCCGCGAATGCGGCTCCGCCGAGAAGGCACAGGAGGCTGAAGAGCCAGATCGGGCCGCGGATCTCTACGTCGAACACGAGCCAGGCGAACAGCGCCACGACCGCCACCTCGGCGATCAGAAACACCAGCCTGGCGATGAACTGCGAGCCGAGGAACTCCACCTTGCGCATCGGAGTGGCGAGGAAGCGCTTGAGCAGTTTCTTGAGGCGCGCGTTCACGATCGCGAAACTGATGCTCCACATCCCCGTGCTCATCAGATTCATCCCGAGCAGACCGGGAATGAGAAAGTCGATGTAGCGCGAGCCCTGTTCCGTGACATGGGACTCACCCGGCCGGAATGCGTTGCGCCGGCCAGCGCCTGCCTGCAGCGCGTTGTCCACTTCGACGCGCGCCGTGCGCGACTCCGGGCGCGTGGGATCGAACCGGTAGACAGGGACCGCATCGCCTTCCACGAGCAGCGAGATTTTGCCGCGGCGCAGCTGTTCCCGCCCTTCGGCGGTCGAGTAGACGCGCGGTTGCAGAGCCGGAGAGCTTTTCATGGCGCTGAGATGGCCTTGAGCTGCGGGGCCTTCCACCACGCCCACCGGGATGCGGTCTGGCGGCTTCTCGCGGAACGCGAATCCAAGCGCCAGGGTGAGCAGCAGCGGGAACGCGAACACCCAGAACACGGCGTCCGGCTCGCGCATGAACTCCTTGAGACGGTAGGTCGTGAGCTCCGCAAGGGCCGAACGCGTAGAGCGCTTCTCAGACATCGCGGAGCTCCCGGCCGGTCATGGCCACGAAGAGGTCTTCGAGCGTTGCGGCGTGAGTGGACAGGGTCTCCAGCTTCACGCTCCGCGCGTCGACGATGCCGATCAGTTCCGGCACCGACGTCGCCAGAGAATCGACCCGGAGCTGCCAGGCGTCCCCACGGCGCGTCGCGCCATGGAAACCGGTGATCGCCGCAAAGTCCGTTTCGACCAGCGACGGAAGTGTGGTCAGGTCGATGATGTGCGGCGCCTCGAGCCTGGCGATCAGCTCCTTCGGAGTGCCGAGGGCGATGCGTTTGCCGTGGTCGATGATGGCGATGCGATCGCAGAGACGCTCCGCCTCTTCCATGTAATGCGTCGTCAGAAGAATCGTCCCACCGCGCTCGCGGTATGCGGTGACGATGTCCCATAGCTGCAAACGGCTCTGCGGATCGAGCCCTGTCGTCGGCTCGTCGAGAAAGAGGATCTCCGGTTCACCAACGAGCGCGCATGCAACGCCCAGTCTCTGCTTCTGGCCGCCGGAGAGCTTGCCGACGCGCGCGTCGCGCTTCTCCTCGAGCGAGAGGCTGCGCAGGAGATCTTCCGGGTCGCGCCCGCGCTTGTAGAAGGAACGGAAGAGACGCAGCGTTTCGTAGACGGTGATCTTTTCACTGAACTGCGTCTCCTGCAGCGAGACGCCGATGCGCTCGCGGATCTCGCGCTCATCGTCTCTCCAGGAGAGCCCCAGGACCCGAACCTCCCCACCGTCCGGAGTGTTCAGCCCCTCCAGGATCTCGATGGTGGTGGTCTTTCCGGCGCCGTTCGGCCCCAGCAGGCCGAAACACTCGCCGCGCTGAACTTCCAGGTCGATGCCGTCCACGGCCTTGACGTCGGCATAATGCCGTTTCAGACCTTTGCAGGAGATGGCGGGGCCGTTGTCGTTCACGCAGCGCACACGATAGCGTTCCCGTCTTCCCGTCTTCAAGTCTTCCGGTCTTCCGGTCTTCCGGTCTTCCGGTCTTCGAGTCATCAAGCCTTCGAGTCTTCGAGTCTTCGAGGGATCGGAGTCTCACAGTCTCATAGGTTCACAGTCTCAAAGGGAGACCGCACCCAGTAGGCTCTGTGAGACTCTGAGACTGTGAGCCTGTGAACCTCGAAGACTCGAAGACTCGAAGACTCGAAGACTCGAAGACTCGAAGACTCGAAGACTCGAAGACTCGAAGACTCGAAGGCCCGTAGACTCATCCGATCATGCGCGCCATCCTCGTCCATCCCGACCATTCCCTCTCCGTGGCCGACAGCCCCTCACCCGAGCTTGGGCCGCACGATCTGCGCATTGCCGTGCGTGCGACAGCGGTCAATCGCGCTGACCTGCTCCAGCGCGCAGGACGTTACCCGCCACCCCCCGGGGCGTCGACGATCCTCGGTCTCGAATGCGCGGGGGTCGTGTCCGCAGTGGGCGATGACGTGCGCGGATGGAAGATGGGAGATCGCGCGATGGCGCTGCTCGCCGGTGGCGGGTACGCGGAAGAGGTGGTCGTCGATGCCGGGTCGGCGATGCACGTGCCGGATGTGCTGAGCGACGAGGAGGCCGCCGCGCTTCCCGAAGTCTTTCTCACCGCGTTTCTGAATCTCTTCCTCCTCGGGAAGCTCCGCGAGGGGGAGTCCGTGCTGATCCATGGCGGCGGCAGCGGAGTGGGCACGGCGGGTACGACCCTCGCGAAGCTGGCCGGTGCCCGCGTGCTCGTCACCGCGGGGTCGGCCGAGAAATGCATGCGCTGCGTTGCGCACGGCGCGGATGTCGCGATCGACTATCGCAAGGACGACTTCGTGGAGAAAGCGCGCGGAGTGAACGTGATCCTCGATCACATCGGGGCGCGCTACCTCCAGCGGGACCTCGAGGCGCTCGCGATGGACGGGCGCATCGTCGTCATCGGCTCCATGGGAGGCGAGCGCACCGCGAACGTCGACGTCATGCAGCTTCTCGGCAAGCGAGCACAGATCATCGGCTCGACGCTCCGCTCGCGGACTCCCGCAGAGAAGGCGCGCATCGTCGCGTCGTTCCTGCAGCAGTTCGGCGGAGATCTCGACGCCGGCCGCATTCATCCGGTTGTAGACCGCGTCCTGCCGCTCGACCAGGCGGAGGAAGCGCATCGCCTCATGGAATCCAGCGAGCACTTTGGCAAGATCGTGCTGAAGGTGTGACGCTCGCGTTGCTGCTCCTCCGTGACCTGTGTTCTCGGTTGTCAGTTGTCAGTTGTCTGTGCATTTCGGCGTGACTTTTGAGGAAATCAGGTCGCGGATCAGGGGTTCGAGCCTCTGGAGACGGGCCCGAGACGAGTTTCCGCGAGTGTCGTCCAGGCCGACAAGGTGGTGGCCGCTGGAGGCGGCCCGTAGGGTAGCCGGTGGTGCACGCGAAGCGAGCGACCACCGGTCATGCAACGCGTGATGATGTCGACCCCGGCAGGGGTCGCGGAGGAGCTGGCGATCCGCCCTCCAAATTCGAACC
>JANMSA010000678.1:0-1629 GCA_031388865.1 Acidobacteriota bacterium
GTGTCAAAGGTGGTGAGCTGGGCTGGGTTCACCGCGGGCGTCTGGTCCCCGAGGTCGATGCGGTGGTCTTCGCGATCGAGCCGGGCAGCGTCCCTGCGGCGATTCAGTCCAAAGAGGGATGGCACGTGGTCCGGGTGGCCGAGCGCCGTCCTGCACGGCAACTCACCTTCGACGAGGCGGCGCCCCAGATTCGCAAGAATCTCGAGAAGCAGAAGCTCGAGGCGACAGAAGCCGCATGGTTCGCATCGCTGCGGATCAAATACCCGGTGACGATTCTCGATCCATCGCTTCGCTGATGACGATGTGCCGCTCACTTCCGATCCGCCCGATCCTCGCATTCGCGCTCTGCCTGATGGCGACCACCGCGAGCGCGCAGCAGTACGGGCAGTGGTCATGGTGGGCGACCCTCGGTGGGGCGACGAGGCGGTCCAAAGCGACGATTGGCACGGACCGTGTCTCCTCTGGTGAGGAACAGACGCTGCGCTTCTTCACGGGCCTGAGCGGATACGTCATCGCGCCGGCGATCGCGGGGTTCGATCTCGGGCTCGATCTGCAGACGATCCGGAGCTCGGGCGACGTGGAGCTCGATCAGGCGAGAACCGGCTACAACGGCCGGCTGCGGATTCTGCCGCTCTCATCTTTCCCGACCGAAGTCTGGATCGGCCGCTCCCAGTACGACTACCGAGGAGTCACGGCTGACGATCCGATCACCCTGGTGAACCAGCCGGTCGCGTCGGATACGCGGGGAGCGAGGTTGCGGCTGCGATCGGGACCGTTAGCAGGTCTTATCGTCGGAGCCGACGAGACGGCGACGCAATATGAGGGCGATTCGACCGCGGATGACACCACGTTGCGCGCCTTTGCGGACTGGAGCGGAGGGCGACGAATCAAGCATCACGCCCGATTCGACTACAGCAACTGGGATTACGGAGCGCTCGACTACCAACTCCAGGACATGACCCTCTCGCTCACCGAGTGGGGTCCACTCACGAGCACCTGGAACTGGAACCTGTCGGGCACCATGCTCCGGCGCAACCTGCAGTACGACGGAGCAGCGGCGTACGCGGCCGACATCGGCCAGCTGCAGAACCAGTTCGTGAGACCTGGGAAGGGCGGGCGAAGTCTCGTCATCAGCCAGACCAGCGGCTTCTCCTCGGACGGGACCGGATACGGGTCTCAAAGTCACCTCGTGCTGGCCCGGCTCCAGCAGCCGCTCGGGCCGCGGTTCTTCCTGACACCGTTCGCCGGTTTCGGGACGCAGCTCGCCGGCGACCTCCGTGTTCAGGTTCCTCAGGCTGGAGTTTCTGCGTCGTGGTCGGGCGCGGCCGGACCGGTGGCGATCGGGGCCAGCGGAACCGTGAGTTTCCTGAGCCTGACGTCGAACGATCAATCGCTCACTCCTAACTCGACCGCCCTGGCGACCGGCGGCGGGTTCTCGCTATCGCATAGCGGCGCGTCGGGTTTTGCGAAGCTCTTCGAAGTCTCCGTCGACAACAACCAGTTCCGGTCGAGCGGCGAAGTCGTCGACGGGATTCCGGGAAGCGGCGGCATCTCCGGCACGGGAACCGAAGATCGCACGAGCGCGCGCATGACGCTGTCGCGGCAACGGAATCAGTTCGGCGCGAGCCT
>JANMSA010000681.1:0-8344 GCA_031388865.1 Acidobacteriota bacterium
ACCGGTCATACCTTCGGGCGGCCGACCTGATGCCGGATCGCGTGGACGTGCAGCTTGCAGCCGCCCAGTTTCTTCTGCAGTCGCGCCAGTTCGAGGACGCCCGGACTCGTGCGGCGCGGGTGGTCGCGCTCGACCCGAAGAGCCCCCACGCGCACATGGTGCTCGGCAGCGCGCTGGCGGGCATGCGGAATTTCGAGGCCGCCATCCACCAGGTGCAGGAAGCCATCGACCTCGCCCCGGCCAGCACGGCGGGTTATACGGGGATGGCCACTCTCCTTCTGACGCAGGGCCGGCGGGACGACGCACAGGCACAGTTCGAAAAAGCGGTTGCGGTGGATCCGAAGTCGGTGGACGCGCGAATCGCGCTTGCCACCTATCACTGGTCCGTTGGGGCCACGAGAGAAGCCGAAGCGGTTCTGGGTCAGGCGTTGGCGCTCGAGCCTGACAATCCGGTTGCCAACCGGGCAACGGCGCTGCTGTATCTTGCGACGGGCCGCACGAGCGAAGCGGAGCCATTTCTCAAGGAGGTTGCGCGCAAGCTCCGGACGCCTGAGGCGGAGCTTCCGCTCGCCGACTACTACGTGCGGATCGGCCGCTCGAGCGACGCGCGTCCGATTCTCGAACGCGGCGCCGCGTCAGCACACCCGGCCGCCGTGGTCCGCCTCGCGCGTCTGGACTACGCGGAGGGTCGCCACGCCGAGGCATACAGCCGCATCGACGGGCTGCTTGCGCGCCTGCCGTCGAACTCCGACGCGATCGTGGCAAAGGGGCGGTGGCTGCTGACCGACGGCAACGCCGAGAGAGCGCTGCAGCAGGCCGAGAAGGCCACGCAGATGGATCCAGGAAACGCCGCCGGGCACCAGTTGATGGGGGACATCCGAGTGGCGCTCGGCCGGTACGGAGACGCGGGCACCTCGTACAACACCGTCCTGAGGTTGAATCCCAGGGCTGCGGCAGCGCAGACGGCGCTATCGCGACTCAGCCTTCGCGCGGGCAACCCGGACGGCGCCGTGGAGTTTGCCCGTGAGGCGCTGCTCAATGAACCGGTCAACGACGCCGCTCGAGTGCTGCTGACAAAGGGGCTGCTGCAGCGGCGGGAGTTGAACCGTGCAGGAGAAGAGATCGGTGTGCTCCTCGCGCGCAAGCCGGATGATTCCACTGTTCGGGCCATTCACGGCGACTTGAAGGCGCAGCGGGGCGATCGGGCGGGGGCTCGGCGGGAATTCGAATACGCCCTTACCAGAGATCCTGGCCACGTCGACGCACTCGCCGGCTTGACGGCGATCGATGCGCAGGAAGGGCGCCTCGGCGAGGCGCGGCAGAGACTGGCTGGCAGGCTCGCGCAGGATGGGCGGAATGTACCTTTACTGCTGCTCGCCGCCAGAGCCGATTTCCAGGCCGGCGACTTCGCCAGCGGCGAGCAACGGCTTCGCAGCGCCATCACGGTCGACCCGGCAAACCTCCAGGCCTACGAGCTGCTGGGGGGGGCCTACATCCGGCAGGAGAAGCTCGAGGCCGCACGCATCGAGTTCGAGCAGGTGATTGAACGGGAACCACGCTCAGTTGGCGCGCAGACCGTGCTGGGCATGATTCACGAAGCTCTGCGGCAGCCCCACGAAGCTGAGAAGGCGTACCAGAAAGCGCTCCAGATTGATCCGCGGGCCGCCGTGGCGGGCAACAACCTCGCGTACATGCTGGCGGAGCGCGGGGAAAATCTCGAGTACGCGCTCGGGCTTGCCCGTGAGGCGGCACAGACCGTGAAGGACGACCCGATTGTCACCGACACGGTCGGGTGGATTTATTACCGGAAGAATCAGGCTGCTCGAGCCATCCCGGAATTCGAGAAGGCCGTGCGGCTGGCGCCGCTCAATCCGATGTATCACTTCCATCTGGGGCTCGCACACGCGCAGGCGAAACAGCTCGTCAAGGCGCGGGCCGCGCTGCAGGAGGCACTCCGGCTCGACCCCTCGTTCAACGGCGCCGCCGAAGCCCGGCAGGCGCTCGCGTCGCTGGGTGCAGGGGGGAGCAATTGAGCGCGATCGAAACCCGCTACGCGATTGCTGTCGCGGCGCTGCTGGCGGTCGCGGCCGTGCCAACGGTGATCCACAGCTACATGGATACGACGGCATCTGACGGGCGCAGTGCATCGGCGATTCCGATGCGTCTCGCCGAGCAGGCCGGTACTGCGACAACACGGCGCGCCGGGTGGGGAAACGACCGTTTCAGCTCCAGCGACTGGATCGAGCGGCGCTATCCCGGAGCGCCCGAGGTCAACCTTTTTGTCGGCCGCTCACTCGACTCGAAACGGCTGTACCATCACCCCGAGCTCGCCCTTGCCTATGGTCAGGACTATGGACCCTCGACCGTGACACGGCTGCCGCAAGCGCCCGGGATACCGGTACATGTGCTACGTGGCGCGGATGCCAACAGCCGGCGCATCGCGCTGTACACGCTGCGTTATGGCGATGAGTACGTCGAGAATCCGGTGCGTTTTCAATTGCGTACCTCGATCGAGCTGTTGTTCAGCCGACGCAAGCCGATGACGCTGTTTTTCGTCACGCAGGATCTCACCAGCGCCGCCGAACCCGTTGAATCATCCCGTGCTGCCACGCTCCTCCTGTCGGCGATGCAGGGTTTCGCCCAGCAGGCGGCTAGCGGGGCGCGCCAGTAAGGCTGCGGCCGGCCGATGCTGCAGCGTGCAACGGACCTGATCGACGTGCGGGATTGTGTCGCGGTGCTTCCGGATTGCGCGCGGGGTGTCTCCGTGCGATTTGCCGCAGGAGCGAGCTTCGAAGCCGTCCAGCTTCCGGCGGATCTCTCTGGTGCCATTCCGAAACGGAAGCAGCAGTTCCTGGCCGGGCGCTACTGTGCCGCGCGCGCGATCCGCTCCCTTGCCGGGCTCGCAATCGCTCCCGTCGTTGGGCGTGGCGCCCGGGGCGAACCGCTCTGGCCTCACGGCCTCGTCGGCTCCGTTACCCACACAGGTCAGTTCGCATCCGCCGCTGTGGCGCGTCGAGCCGATGTCAGCGGCATTGGGATCGACAGCGAGGAGATCGTCACTCCGGATCAGGCGCAGAGGCTGTCATCAGCCGTGCTGCTCCCCAGCGAACTGTCAATCGGAGGCCGGACGCTCGACGATGCCTTGCGGTTCACGCTGGTGTTCTGCGCCAAAGAGGCGTTGTTCAAGTGTCTCTGCCCTCTGGTCCATCGGCGGTTCTATTTCCACGACGCGGCCGTCGTGGCGCTCGACCTGTCTGGCGGCGCGCTGGTGGTGCAGCTGAGGACCGCACTCTCGGACGGCCTCCCGGCCGGTTACCGCTTCGCGGGTCGCTTCGCCCTCGACGGGAAGCACGTGCATACCGGCGTCTGGGCGCCGGCGCCGCACTCCGCGACCTGAAGAGAGCAATAGGATAGAGACATGCGTTTTTCCCAAGAGGACGTCCAGCGGTTTGCTGAGTGGTCCGGCGACCGCAACCCACTACACATAGACCCCGTCGCGGCGAGACAGACTTACTTCGGCCGGCCCGTGGTGCACGGCGTGCTCAGCCTGCTGCGGGCACTCGCGTCTGCTTCCAACCCCGGGTTGCCGGTAAGTGGCCTTGACGTCGAGTTCCGCGGGGCCGTGTCGGCCGACACGACGTATCGAATCGAAGCCGGCCAAACGGCGACCGGTACGGCTGTTTCTGTTCGCTCAGCCGCGTCCACTGTACTGAACCTGCAGGTGCACGCAGGCCCGTCGGTGCTCCAGAGCTCGGCTTTTTCCTGGGTTGATTCTGTGCCACTCCGCGGCATGCGGCGCGATGCCCTGAACCTGGATGCCGAGGCCCTTCAGGATGGCCTGGAAATCGCCGGGGTGTACGATACCGGGAACGTACCGGACGACTACCAGGGCGAAAGTCCCGTTGCGGCGGTTCAGGCTCGCGTGCTCGGCTTGTGCAGCTATGTCATCGGCATGGAGATGCCGGGACTGCGCTCGCTGTTCACCCGGTTGAGCGTGAAGTTCACTGATCGCCTGGAGGATTCGCCGAAGCTCCTGTACCGTGCGCGGATCGTTCGGTTCGACCAGCAGTTCAGCATCCTGGACATTCAGCTCGAGGTCGCTGACGCTCAGGGGCATCCGATTGCGGCCGCCGACCTGCGCAGCTATGTGCGCTTCAGCCCCATGCGGATTGATCCCGAAGCGCTGGCATCCCACCTCGCAACCCATGCCACGCGGCTGTCGGGCCAGGTAGTGCTGATTTGCGGCGGCAGCCGGGGCCTCGGGGCGGAGCTCACCACAGCGCTGGCGATGGCCGGGTGCCACGTCTACGCCAGCTATCACCGGGACGCCGCGGCCGCACAGGACCTGAGCGCAACACTCGCCGGCGCCGGCGCGTCAGTGCAGTTTCTCGAAGGCGATGCAGGTGACCCCACGTGGTGCGACGCGGCGCGCGCGACGATCGAGGCGCGGCACGGGCGGCTGGACGTACTCGTGCTGAACGCCTGCACGCCGCCATCGGTGTTGCGCCTCGGCGCGGAAACGGCCACGGCGTTCGGCGACTACATCACGCACAACCTGAAACTCGTGCAAGTGCCGGTCGCTGCGTTTCTGCCTGCAATGGCCAAACGCGGCGGGACGCTGGTCTGCATCTCATCGTCCTTCGTGGACGAGCCGCCGGCCGGATTCGGGCACTACATCGCGCTGAAGCAGGCCGCCGAAGCCACGGTCCAGGCCGTGGCACGCGAATCCCATGCGATCCGGGCGCTGATAGCGCGTCCGCCGCGCCTTCAGACGACCTGGAACGACACCCCAACCGGCGTGCTGGGCACCATTCCCGCCAGCACGGCCGCAATCCACATTGTCAATGGCCTCGCTGCCGAAGGCTCTGCGGGCCAAGCGACACTCCTTTCGGAATTCCCCCCGCTGCAACGGAAGCGGCGGGACGAGACCCCGGCGCAGGAGTCGGAGTTCTCGATCGGACTCGCCGCTACCTTCACCTCCGAACCGCTGCTCGACGGACTGCGTTTCTGGTTTTCGGAGCTGGGTGTCAAGGGAGACGTAGAGGTAGCGCCGTACGGTCAGGTGCTGCAGACCTTACTCAGTCCGACTGGCGGCCTCTCGCGCCGTCCGGGCATGCACGTGGTGATGCTGCGCGTGCGCGACTGGCTGCGCGAACTGGCGCCCGAGGACCTCGCTTCCGAGGAGTTTCTGCGAGCCTATCTCGCGTCCATGACGAACGATTTCGAGCGGGCATTCCGCAGCCATCGGGCGCAGACGTCTGCCGAGACCCTGCTCCTGCTCTGCCCTTCAGCCGCGGAGCATCCCGGGATTGAAGCCCCTCTGCTGGACGCCGCCGAAACGGAACTGGCGGCACGCCTCGCCGAAATTCCTGGCCTGGCCGTGGTGCGCGCGCAGGATTATCACAGCCTCTACGGCGTGTCAGAGGGGGCCATCGCGGATCACATCCGCGAGCACATCGCGCATATCCCGTTCCAGCCTGCGTACTTCCATACCCTGGCGACCATCGTGATGCGGCACGTGCACCGCAAGCTCGCTCCAGCGCGCAAGGTCGTTGTCGTCGACTGTGACAACACGCTCTGGAGAGGGGTCGTCGGGGAGGCAGGCGCTGAGGGGCTGGTGTTCGACGATGGCCATGGGGCGCTGCATCGAACATTGACGCGCCTGGCCGAGAGTGGCGTCCTTATCGCCCTCTGCAGCAAGAACGAAGAGGCCGACGTGTGGCGCGTGTTCGACACGCGCATGGACCTTGGTCTTCGGCGCGACCACATCGTGACGGCGATGATCAATTGGCAGCCGAAGTCGGCCAATTTGAGGGCGATGGCGGCGCAGCTCAATCTCGGTCTCGACAGCTTCGTTTTCATCGATGACAACCCCGTCGAATGCGCCGAGGTTCGCGCCGCGTGTCCCGAGGTCCTTACACTGGAGTGGCCGCAGGAGGCTCACCGGGGACAGCTGCTGCTGCAGCACACATGGGAACTGGATTCGCGGAGCGCGACCGCGGAAGACCAGCGTCGAACTCAGCTGTACAAAGAGGACTTCCGCCGGCAAGAACTGCAGGCCCGGACGCTGACGTTCCGCGACTTCATCGCGAGCCTCGATCTGAAAGTCGACATCTCCCCCCTCGCGGCCGGCGACATCAAGCGTGCCTCGCAGCTCACCTTGCGGACCAATCAGTTCAACTTCACCGCGAAGCGCCGCGAGGAGGGGGACCTGCAGGCGCTTGCGTCAACCGGGGTGCATGAGATCCGCACGGTAAGAGTGCGGGATCGCTTCGGCGACTACGGCCTGGTCGGTCTGTTGATTACTGAAGCACAGCAGGGGGAACTGTTCGCCGACACATTTCTGCTCAGTTGCCGTGTCCTTGGCCGCGGCGTCGAACACTTGATGCTCGCCGAGCTCGGACGAATCGCCGCGGCCACCGGCGCGGCCACAGTCAGGCTGCGGGTGGAGCCGACCAAACGCAACACCCCCGCACGATCCTTCCTGGAGGCAATCGCGCCTGCGGGGTCACTGACCATCATTGATGGAGTGCTCGAAGCGAGCCTCGGCACCGAGTTCGCGGCGGCAGCCGTATTCGAGCCGCCTGACCATGCCGGTTTCGCGATTGTTGAAGATGAGCACAGTACAACATCGCGCGGCGCATTCGACGGCTCCCGCCTGCGATCGCGCGAGAGGCAGATCGCGCGGACGGCCTTCAACCTGTCTACGCTCCCGGGACTGATTGAAGCCATTGAAGGCCGGCCCATGTCGCCTGCCGCCGGGAACAACCTTTCTGGCGTCGACGCGACGGCCTTCGTCGAGGAGGTGTTCGCACGCGCGCTCGGCCTGAGCATCGACCGTGTCAGGGACATCGACAGTCTGGAAGACCTGGGGTGCGACTCTTTCAAGATTGTCGAGATTACGGTCAGCCTGATCGAGAAATTTCCCTGGGTGCCAGGGACCCTGCTGTTTGAGCATCGCTCCGTTTCCGAGATTGCCGCCCACATTGCCGAGCTCGCCGCTGGAGTTGCCCCCGCCACAGCCATCAGCGGTCGCGCCACTGCCACTGCCACGACCGCCGCCAGCACCGGCGACATCGCAGTAGTCGGCCTGCAGGTGCGCTGCGCGGGCGCACGTTCACCCGAAGAGCTCTGGAGCATGCTGAGCGAGGGGCGTGTATCGACGGCGCCTGTCCCCGTTGATCGGAAGTACTTCCTGGGCCATCTGCAAGACGATCGTCCACACTTTGCCGGCCTTGTGGACGACATCGACAGCTTCGAGCCGGAGTTGTTCGGAATCACGCCCCGTGAAGCGGAGCTCATGGATCCGCAACTTCGGCTTTTCCTCGAGATCGCCTGGGCGGCGCTCGAGGACGCCGGTTGCCTGGGGAGCGGGGCCGATCCTGACACCGGAGTATTCGCCGGGGTCATGTACGGCGACTACGGCTACCACGCGAACCTGGTTGCCAGGGAATCCGAAAACCCCTTCAAGTGCTGGGAAGGATTCAGCCTCGCGAACCGCTTGTCGCAAATATTCGGTTTTAGAGGGCCCAGCCTTGCCGTCGACACGGCGTGTTCCTCCTCCGCCACCGCCGTGCACCTCGCCTGCAGGGCGCTCAACGCGGGCGACTGCAGCATCGCTCTCGCCGGCGGCGTCAACCTAATCCTGGATCCAAACCGGTTCGTACAGCTTGGCAGGCTCGGCATCCTCTCCCTGTCAGGCCGGTGTCTCGCATTTGGCGCGGAAGCCGACGGCACGATCCTGGGTGAAGGCGCCGGGGTGGTCGTCCTGAGGCCGCTCGCCGATGCGATGCGTCGAGGAGACCGCATCTACGGCGTGATCAAAGGCACCGGCGTCAGCACAGGCAGCGGCACGGTTGGATTCACAGCTCCCAACCCGCTGGCACAGGCTGAGGCGATCCGGCGCGCTGTGCGATCGGCCGGTGTCGATCCACGAACCATTTCATATGTCGAGACCCACGGAACCGCGACGGCGCTCGGGGATCCAATCGAGGTCCGAGGCCTCACCCTTGCGTACGGCGACGCCGAAGTGTGGGACGCCAGCATCAGCGGCACCCACACCTGCTCGATCGGATCGATCAAGCCGAACATCGGGCACCTCGAAGCCGGCGCGGGCGTACTCGGCCTCATCAAGATTCTGCTGCAGCTGCAGCGCGGCCTGTTGCTGCCATCGGTAACATCAGAAAAGCCGAACCCCCAGATCCCTTTCGACTCGACGCCGTTTTCCATTCAGCGGAGCCTTGCGCCCTGGCACGCGCCAATGATGCGTATTGCCGGTGAGCAGGCGGCGGTGCCGCGCCGGGCTGCCCTGAACTCGTTCGGCGTGGGCGGCGCCAATGTCCAC
>JANMSA010000700.1:0-1606 GCA_031388865.1 Acidobacteriota bacterium
CAGCCCTTCCCAGGAAATATCATTCCCGCCAGCCGGATCAGTCCCTTCGCCAGGGTCCTGCAGAGCCTGTCGGCTCCTGCGAGCGACAGCGCGAATCCGAGCCTGGGGAACAACTTCAACAGGTTCTATCCCGTCAAGATCGACAGGGACAATCTGACGTTCAAGGGGGATCATACTCTCACAGACAACGACAGGCTGTCGGTCAGATGGACTCGAACCAAGAGCAACGGCGCAACGGAGGGCGGAGTGTACGGAAGTCCCATCGACGCGTCAGCCGGTTTTGGCACCTCGCGGTCGGATGTCGTGGTCCACAACGTCTCCATCAATCACACCCGCGTTTTTTCCTCTACGCTGCTCAACGAGTTTCTCGTAGGCGCCCATCGTTCCTACAAGAGCTCTGGAACCCTGGCCGATTTCGAGGACTGGCCCAGCAAGCTGGGGCTGCCCAACCCGTTCGGGGCCAAGGGATGGCCCACCATGTACGCGGCCATCGGCAATGGCGAGTATTTCGGCTGGGACGCGGACAACCGTAAGGACGAGGCCTTGACAGGCGGCGTCATCGAGAACCACACGACCTGGAACAAGGGCGAACATACCGTGCAGTTCGGCGGCAAGCTGCGCAAGGAGTGGAACAACGTCCGCGAGCTCCAGCAGGCCCAGGGGTCGCATGATTTCGAGGGGCCCTGGACGTCGTTGTATAGCCCGGACGACGATGACGTGGTCCCCTTTACCGGATCCGGATTCGCGGATTTTCTCCTGGGGATGCCGAGTTTTCTGTCCAACCAATACAACCGGGGTTTCTTCTATTTCCGCCAGACGGAAGCCGGCCTCTATGCCACCGACCGGTGGAGAGTGACGTCGCGCCTGACGTTGAATCTGGGGTTGCGGTGGGACAAGTGGACGCCGTATCGCGAGAAATACAACAGACTCGTCGTCGCGGATCTCAACTCGGTGTTCGACAAGTTCGAGGTCGTCACGCCCGGCGATAATCGCATCCAGGATCTTCCGGGAATACCGCCGGCGGTGCTTTCGTCCTGGTCCGAGCGGGGCTTGAGCTATACGACCGCGCAAGCGGCGGGGATGCCGGACGGTCTGTTTCGCGCAGACAACAACAACTTCGGCCCCCGTCTGGGCTTCGCGTTCGCAGTCAACAAGAAGACGGTGATCCGTGGAGGGTACGGCGAGTACTTCTGGACGATGCCGCTTTCGCAGATCCTGCAGTCGTCCAGGAACAACGCGCCATTGAATTTGAGATTCACCACGGATCCCTACGTGAAGAACGAGAATTTCAACTATCCGCTTGTCAGCAGGCCCTCGGCGGCCGATATCATCCCGGGCACGCAGGTACCCACCGAGGGCATTGTGGGATCTCTCCGCGTCCGTCGTTCGCGACGGTGTGGGACGCTCGCAATTGGAAGGATGGCCGTTCCCAGACGTGGCACGCCACCGTGGAGCGCGAGTTCCCCTACGCGACGGCGGTGCGGCTCAGCTACATCGGCACGCATGGCAGTGACCTGGAGCAGCAGTTCGAGATCAACACCAGGGAGGCCGAATTCAACTATGTAGCCCGCACGGGACTTGCGCCTCCCGGCAATCGCGATCTGCT
>JANMSA010000706.1:0-3846 GCA_031388865.1 Acidobacteriota bacterium
CGAAGGCGGTATATTCGGCTTCCCATCCCTCGTCGACCAGGAGGTCGCGGAGAATCGCACGCGACGCTGGCAGTGACAGGCCCGCGCTGAGAAGCAGAGCCAGCGCCGCAATGGCTGCGCGCCGCGGCGCCAAGCGGGGGAGGGTCGCGAGGATCGTCAGGGTCGTGAGCGGTACGAAATACACGGCCATGCGCTGCATCAGCAGCGTCAGGACGAAGAACACTGCTGCGGCGATCCCGGCATACGCGGCGCCGCGCTCGTCGAATGCCGAGGCGCTTAGCCGGCGGTGCATGAACGCTGTCCATCCCAGCACGGCGATCCCAACCCACCATCCGAGGTTTGCGAGAAGGAAGAAATCGATGGCTGGCGCGCGGAACTCCGAGCCCACGTCAAGGCCACCCTGCGCAACGAAGAAGAGGACGTTCTGCACCCACCAGATCCGTAGGTTGTCGGGGAACCCGGGGTGAGCGAGCAGCCCCACAGCAGTACCAATGGCTGCCGCGACGGGCAGCCGCCACTCCCGCGCACGAGTCCACAAGAACCACAGCACTGCCAGCCCGAGAACGACATGGAAGGCCGTATAGCTCAGCGCAAAAATCGCGGCGAGGACACCGACCCACGCGTACCGTCTGGACGAAGCGGCACGCACCAGCACGATGAGGAGCAGTAAGGCCAGGAGCTCCGGTCGAAGCCGGATCAGCCGGAAGGTGAGCATGGGTGCACTCACGTACAGCCACACCGGCACCGTCGCGCCGAACCAGCCGAGGGGGCGCATTGCGAACGCTGTGATGAGCGCCGCGAACGTGGCATTCAGAAGCGCGAGTGCTACGCGTCCGCCGGTTGCTGCGTCGGTCGCCGCGAAAGGGATCAGCAGAACGTGAAAGAGGAACTCTTTGTCACCGAAGGTCTTACCAAGTGCGCTGAACCGCACCCACGGCAGGGCGTCGGGGTAGCCTTCCGCCGCGAACAGCCGGGCGACCGCCAGGTGGTAGTAGGAGTCCGCGTCGGGGATGACGGGCGCCGCCAGAAAGAGAAACGCAAACACGAAGAAGAACGTGACGAAAACGACGGCCGCATACGACCGCGCCTTCCACGGCTTGCCGGTCCCCAATGCCGAGTCGGGCGTCGACCTTTGCTCGTGATCGCTCGTCAAAGCGAGGCAAAGGATACGCTAACTGAATCCGCTCGGAGAGGCCGGCTGACGTGCCTAGCGCATCCGCCGCGAGGCGCTTTCGCCTGGAGTCACTCGATGAGGTGGCCCGCCAGGAGCGAGTGCGCCTCTTACACACCGCATGGCGACGAACCTTACCCGTCGTCCGCCTCAAACCCTGAACCCTCCACCCCTCCGCCCGTACAATACGCGTCACTCGACGGAGGGGTGGGTTGATGTCCGAGATTCTGGCGGTTCGTGATGTGAAGAAGACGTTCGGTGACGTGCGCGCAGTGGACGGCGTCTCGTTCTCCGTCCGGCGCGGCACGATCACGGGGCTGCTCGGCCGTAACGGCGCGGGCAAGACCACCACGATCCGCATGATCACCGGCATCTTCCTGCCCGACTCCGGCGAGATTCAGTGGCTGGCCGGGCAGTCTGACGTCGCCTTCCGCGACCGCATCGGCTATCTGCCGGAAGAGCGCGGGCTCTACAAGCAGATGAAGGTCTTCGAGCTCCTGCTCTTCCTCGCGGAGATCAAGAGCTGCCGTCCCGCCGCCACCCGCCCCAAGATCGACCAATGGCTGGAGCGCTTCGAGCTCACCGACAAGCGCAACGCCAAAGTGGAGGAGCTCTCGAAGGGCAACCAGCAGAAGGTGCAGCTCATCGGCACGCTGCTCCACGACCCCGACCTGATCATCCTCGACGAGCCCCAGTCCGGCCTCGACCCCGTGAACATGGTCCTGGTCCGCAATCTTCTGCGCGACCTCCGGCAGGAGGGGAAGACCATCCTCCTCTCCACGCACATGATGGGCGAGGCGGAGAAGATGGCCGACGAGATCATCCTCATCCACCAGGGGAAAGTCGTTCTCGCAGGCACGCTCGATGAGGTGCGCGGCTCCTACGGCAAGGACACCCTGCACATCGACTTCGAAGGCGACGGCGCCTTCCTCAGTCAGCGCTCGCAGGTGCGCAAATGTGCCATCCAGGACCACTCGGCGGAGCTCACCCTGTCCGAGGGGGCGGATCCGCAGGCGATTCTGCGGGAGTGCATGCCGAAGCTGCGGATCCGCCGATTCGAGCTCGCTTCCCCTTCTCTCGAGGAAATCTTCATCGAGAAAGTCGGGACCGAGACCCTGTCGCATGAGGTGGCCCGATGAACAAGATGTTCGCAGTGATGAAGCGCGAGTACCTGTCGAATGTGCGCCGGAAGATGTTCATCATCATGACGCTGCTCTTTCCCCTGCTGATGGCAGCGCTGGTCTTCCTGCCAGGGCTGCTCATGTCGAAGGGGATGGGGAAGAAGCGCATCGCCGTGCTCGACGGCACCGGCAATCTCGCCGCGGCATTCGCAAAGCCCAACGAAGCGGAACCGACCGACGCGAAGGCCGAGGCGCGCAAGGCGCTGGAAGGACGCGGGCGCGGTCCCACCCTCCCCGCCAACATCACCATCGAATACGTGAACCTCGGCGGCCGCGACGCCGACGGCGCGGCAAAGCCGTTTCTCGCGAGGCTGTCGCATGATGACGATGCGGCAGACAAGCTCGAAGGCGTCTTCGTCATCCCCACCACGGCGGAAACGAATGCGGAGACACAGCTGAAGTACTACAGCCGCTCCTCCACGGACCTGATGACGCAGGAGCGGTTGGCGCGACTCGCCAACCGGTCGCTGCAGAGCATGCGGCTGCGGTCGAACGGGATCAAGCCGGAGCTCGTCGCGGATCTTCTCCAGGACCTGGACGTCGAAGCCGTTCAGCTCTCGCGCGCGGGCGTCCAGAAGAAGGGTGGTGAGCTGAACTTCATCGTGGCCTTCCTCTTCGCCGCGCTGCTCATGCTGCCGTCGTTCATCTACGGCCAGGAAACCATGCGCGGCATCGTGCAGGAGAAGACGGACCGGGTGGTGGAAGTGCTGATCTCGTCCGTTCCTCCCATCCAGCTCTTGACCGGCAAGATCCTCGGGATAGCGGCAGTGGGGCTGACGCAGATTTTCGTCTGGCTGACGATGGTGGGATTGGTCGGCGCGTATGGTGCCGCCGCGGCGTCGATGATGGACATCAACCTGGCCCAGTTCATCAAGCCGGTCATGTTCGTCTACTTTTTCATCTTCTTCATCCTGGCGTATCTCACGTACGTGTGCGTCTACGCGATCGCGGGTGCTGTCTGCAATTCCGAGAAGGAAGCGCAGCAGTTCATCATGCCGATCATGATGCTGATGATGATGCCGTGGTTCCTGATGATGCCGATCGTTCTGAATCCGGACGCGCCGTTTGCAGTCGGCTTCTCCCTCTCTCCCGTGTTCGGCCCGGTGACGATGTTCGTGCGCACGCTGGTGACCGATCCTCCGATGTGGCACGTGCTCCTCTCCATCGGAATCTCGATCGTCACCATCGCCGCGTTCTTCTGGGTCACCGCGAAGATCTTCCGCATCGGCATCCTCTCGTACGGCAAGCGGCCCACGATCCCGGAGCTGATGCGGTGGATGCGGGCGGCGTAGGCGGCTCGCTTCGCACGCGGCGTTGTCGGTTGTCAGTTGTCCGCGGGTTCTGGCCCGGGCGGTGGTGGGCGCGATCGACTCGACGGCGGGCGCCCCCTCATCCGCCTTCGGCACCTTCTCCCCCGTGCGCGGGGGAGAAGGCTCTCGAGGGGAAGTGCTCGGGAAGAATAAACATCGAGAGCCTTCTCCCCTCCGCAGAGGG
>JANMSA010000727.1:0-6848 GCA_031388865.1 Acidobacteriota bacterium
CGAAGGCGGATGAGGGGGTCGCTCCCGTGCCATTCACGAGGTTCGTGCTGTGTTCCGGGTACCCTCGCCCGATCTGCGCTGCCTGTCCCGCGTCGCGCGCGGGATAAACTCGGACCATGCACCACGAGCAACCAGCAACCAGCAACCGAATCACAGCGCGGCCATCATCGCGGTCGGATCGGAGATGCTTGGTCCGACACGCGTCGACACGAACTCGCTGAAGATCGTCGCAGCGCTGGAGCGTTATGGAGTGCCGCTCACGAGAAAGTCCGTCGTTGGCGACTCGCTGAGCGACCTGGTCGACGAGATCCGCTACGACTTCGCCCGCGCCGGGATTCTGATCGTCACCGGGGGCCTCGGTCCGACCGAAGACGACTTGACGCGCGAGGCGCTCGCCGAGGCGTTTGACCTGACCATGGAGGTCGATGCGTCCATTGTGGAGTGGATCGAGAAGCGCTTTGCCGATCGTGGCTGGGCGATGCCTGAAGTGAACAAGCGGCAGGCGAACGTCTTCGTGGGCCAGACTACGCTGCGTAACGAACGCGGCACCGCGCCCGCGTTTCACATCGAGACCGGTGGGAAGCACGTGTGGGTTTTTCCCGGCGTTCCGCACGAGCTGGAGTGGATGCTCGGGAAGTACTTCGTCCCGTGGCTCGAAGAGCGCAGCGGCGGTCGCGCGCGCTACCGGCGCGTGCTGAAGATCGCCGGTCTGACGGAGTCCGGCGTCGAAGAGAAGCTGAAGCCGTACTACGAGCGTCATCCCGGCGAGCTGGTGACCATTCTGGCCTCAGGTGGGCAGATCGAGATTCACCTTCACGCGGATGGTGCCGAAGATGAAGCGCGTGCGCGGATCGCTGCGCAGGAGGCGGAGATTGCGGAGATCTTCGGGCTTCGTCTCTTCGGCTTCGACGACGATTCGCTGGAGAGCGTCGTCGGAGCACTGCTCGCGGCGCGAGGGCAAACGCTGGCGACGGCAGAGTCGTGCACGGGCGGTCTGCTCAGCTCGCGCATCACCGACATCGCCGGCAGCTCCGCCTACTACCTCGGCGGCGCGGTCTGCTACACCGCCGCGGCGAAAGTCGATCTCGCCGGCGTGGATGCAGCGCTCATCGCGGCGCACGGGGAGGTCTCGGAAGAGGTCGCGATCGCGTTGGCCCGAGGCGCGCGGTCCCGGTTCGGGAGCGCGTGGGGTGTGGGGGTCACGGGCATCGCCGGGCCGGGAGGAGGATCGCCGGAGAAGCCCGTGGGGACGGTGCATCTCGCCGTGTCGGGCCCCGACGGCGACCAGCACCGAAAACTTCTGTGGCAGGGTCCTCGTGCGACGGTGAAGTGGTACTCGACGCAAGGCGCGCTGGATCTGCTCAGACGAGCGATCCTTGCGTTGAACTAGGGGCGCGGTTCCAGCGGTTCGCGCCGTGATCTCGAAACAAGGTTGGCCAGTGACGGGCCTTGACGAATCGCTTTCGCGTCACCCCTTCTTGAGCCGGAGCACGTTGGAGATCACGTCGTTGTAGAGCACGACGATCATCAGCGTGGCCAGGACGGCGAAGCCGGCCTGCTGGATGCGCTCTTTGACGCGCAGGGAGAGCTCGCGCCGGGCGATGCCTTCGATGAGAAGGATCATGATGTGGCCACCGTCGAGCATGGGGATCGGCAGCAGGTTCATCACGCCGAGCTGGAGGGAGATCATGGCCATGAGGCCGATGGTGGGCAGCCAGCCGAGCCGGAGAGCATCCGCGGAGATGCGCGCGATGTTGATCGGCCCGCTCAGCTCCTTCACACTCCCCTCGGGGCGGAAGAGCCGGCCGATCGCGGCGCCCACCAGGCGCAGCATGCGCAGGTTCTCTTTGACGCTGTACTTGAGGGCGGGGAAGAGTGCGAGCTTGAACAACTTCGTCTGCGGGTAGACGCCGCGCCAGAGCACGAGCGTGGGGTCGGTGGAGGGAGCGAGGGTGACGGACAACCGTTCCGCACCGCGCGCCAGCTCCACGGTCACGGGCTTCGTTTTCTCTTTGTCGGAAACGGTAGCGTAGTCTTCGAGGGCTCGGACTGGTTGTCCGTTGGCGGTGAGGATGCGGTCGCCTGCGCGGATGCCGGCGGCGGCCGCTGGGGAGCTGGGCAGGACCCGTCCCACGATGGGCTCGAGACCGGCGCCCCCGATACCCGCCCTTCCCACGGGACCGAATCGCCCTTCCGTCCGCTCCGGAGTGAGTGTGGTCGTGCGGATGGCGCCGTTCCGGCGATAGGTGACGTTGAGCGGCGTTCCCGAGTTCATGGAGACGATCAGCTTCACGTCATTGAAGTCATTCACCGGCTCGTTCTGCAGGCTGACGATGACGTCGCCCGGCAGCAGACCGGCGCGCGCGGCAGGCTTGTTCGCCTCAATGGACGCGATGACCGGCCGGGTCTCGAACTGTTCAGTGCCGACCATGGCGATGCCCGCCATGAAGGTGATGGCGATGAGGATGTTCATGGCCGGGCCGGCGAAGAGGATGATGAACCGCTGCCACTTCGGCTTGGAGAGGAACTCGTCCGGCGTGCCGGCCACGTTCTCCTCCGGGTTGTCGCCGGCCATGCGCACATAGCCGCCCAGGGGGATCAGCGAGACGCGATAGTCGGTGTCGCCTTTGCGGAATCCGAACAGGCGCTTGCCGAAGCCGAACGAGAACACCAGCACCTTGACGCGAAAGAGCTTCGCGAACATGAAGTGCCCCGACTCGTGAGCGAAGATCAGGAAGCCGATGACAACGATGAAGCCGAGCAGGCCGAAGCCGAAGTTCTGGATCATAAGAATTGCGCGTCAGCGCCCCTGTGTAACGTCGATTCCGCGGGCTTCGTTCCTCGCCCATTCGTCCCAGTGCAGCGCGTCCTCCACGGTCGTGATCGGTGCGGAATGCCCTGCGTGGCGGTCGAGGACTCGCCCCACCATATCTACGATTGATGGGAAGGGAAGTTCTCCGGCGAGGAAACGCTCCACTGCGATCTCGTTCGCCGCGTTGAGCACTGCAGGCATCGAGCCGCCTTCGCGGCAGGCCGCGTAGGCGAAAGCCACGGCGGGAAAACGGCTCGGATCGACCGGCAGGAAGTCGAGGGAGCGCATCTGCGCCAGGGTCAGCCTCGCAAACGGCGCGGCCACGCGCTCGGGATAGAGCAGTGCGTACTGGATCGGGAACTTCATGTCGGTCGTAGAGAGCTGCGCGATGATCGAGCCGTCCACGTACTCGACCATGGAATGGACGATGGACTGAGGGTGGATGAGGATGTCGATCTGGTCCGCCGGCATAGCGAAGAGGTGATGGGCCTCGATGACCTCCAGCCCCTTGTTCATCATCGTCGCCGAGTCGATGGAGATCTTGTTGCCCATCTTCCAGGTGGGATGGGCAAGCGCCGCCTTGATACTGATCGCGTCGAACGTAGCCAGGTCGCGGGTCAGGAACGGTCCGCCCGACGCAGTGAGGATGATGCGCTGGACCTCTTCGTGACTGCCGCAGCGGATGGCCTGATGCACCGCGTTGTGCTCAGAGTCGACGGGCAGGATCTCGCCGCCGTGCTCGCGTGCGGCCCGGGTCATCACGTCTCCGGCTGCCACGAGCACTTCCTTGTTCGCAATCCCGACGCGTTTGCCCTTTGCGAGCGCCGCGTAAACCGCGGGGATCCCGGCCGCTCCTACGATGGCCGCGATGACCGAGTCCGCGGAGTCGAGCGACGCGACGGCGATCGTCCCCTCGATGCCGGGCACGACCTCCAGTCCCGGAAAGCGCGCGCGCAGCAGGGCCGCGTCTTCCTCGCTGCGCACGGAAACGAGCTCCGGGCTATAGCGCGCGATCTGGGTCGCGAGCAGGTCGACGTTGCTCCCCGCAGCAAGACCGACGACGCGCAGCCGGTCCGGGTAGGAGTCCACGACGTCGAGCGTGGAACGCCCGACGGAGCCGGTACTGCCCAGGATGGAGATCGCTTTCATGGTTTGATTGTTGGTTTTCGGCTGCCGTGTTCGGTTTGTTGTCAGTTGTCGGTTGTCAGTTGTCTGGGAGTTCTGGTTTCAACGAGCCGTCATGGAGATCGACAACGATGTGGGAAGAGGGTTCGTTCGATCGCCTTTGTTCTGCGGCTCAATGGGAGGTTCCGCTCGAGCGGTGCCTCACAGAGAACCGACAACTGACAACCGACAACGATTCATCCCGCCAACCATTCACCCGCTCATGATGTTCAGGGTCCGGAATCCGTGCACGATCAGCGTCCAGTAGCAGTAGAGGATGGGCGCGGTGAAGAGGATGGAGTCGAAGCGGTCGAGGAATCCGCCGTGGCCCGGGAGCAGCGTGCCGGAATCCTTGACTGCGGCGGAGCGCTTCCACATCGACTCCGCGAGGTCGCCCACGACGCCGGCAACGGAGAGAATCATGCCTGCCACGACGGCGTGGAACAGCGGGAACTCCGGGAAGAACGTGAAGTGGATCACCACCGCCGTGATCACGGACATCGCGACGCCGCCGGCCAGCCCCTCGATGGTTTTCTTCGGACTGATGCGTGGAGAGAGTTTGTGCTTCCCGAACCTCTTCCCGACGTAGTACGCGCCCGAGTCTCCCAGCCAGACCACCAGCAGGAGAAAGAAAACCAGCTTCCACCCCACCGGGAAATCGTTCCGGAGACGGATCAGCGATCCTCCCAGGAGTCCGACGTACGTCGTGGCGAGCACGGCGACGGCACTCGACGGCAGCGAGTCCTCGATCGGCTTGCTGCTGAAGACATACGACGCCGGGATGAACAGCAGCGCCGCGAACATCCCCAGTTCGACCGAGAGGTCCTCCAGCACAAACGCACTCATGATGATCAGCATCACCGCGACGCAGAGGACGAGAGGGATGTGATAGCCCTTGTGCCGGCCGAGGTCGATGAACTCGTACATGGCCAGCACGGCCACCAGAGCGATGACCGCATTGAACAGATACTCGTGACCCCAGCCGATGAGCCAGATCACGAACGGCGCAAAGATGGCCGCGGTGAGTTCACGTGCGTATCGCATTCAGGCAGAGCCGCGCGCATTGTACGCGGGGGACGAGGCCGCCGCAGGGCAAACGATGAACGATGAACGATGAACGATGAACAAAGGCTGGCGGAAACTACGAACGGTTGAACGGGGAACGCGCCGGTGCTTCTGTTCATCGTTCATCGTTCATCGTTCGTTTCCACGCCTCACGGCTCGTCCGCCTCGGTGAACATTTCCGCGTCGCGAGGCTCCACGCCGCCGTAGCGGCGCTCGCGGGTTTGAAAGTCGATGACGGCCTCGAACAGGTGCCGGCGACGGAAGTCGGGCCAGAGCACTTTTGTGACGTGGATCTCCGCGTAGGCGATCTGCCAGAGGAGAAAGTTCGACACGCGCAGTTCGCCGCTGGTGCGGAGGAGGAGATCCGGATCGTCCACGCCCGCGGTGTAGAGATGGTCTGCAAAGAATGCTTCGTCGATGATCGCGTCGCTCATCTCCTTCTCGCGAAGGATGGCCATGATGCGGTTGCAGGTGTCGACGATCTCGGCGCGCCCGCCGTAGTTGAGCGCGATCTGGAAGAGCAGGCCGGTGTTGCCAGCGGTCTTCTCCTGCGCGTAGCGCAGCTCACGCTGCACGCTGGGATCCAGGCCGTCCACGCGCCCGATGGGCACGAAGCGGATGTTGTTCTCCATCAGCGTCCGCAGCTCTTTGCGGAGGTACTCCTTGAGCAGCATCATCAGCGTCGCCACTTCGTAGCGGGGGCGCTTCCAGTTCTCGACCGAGAAGGCGTAGAGGGTGATGGCGCGGAGCTCCAGGCGCGCGGAAGTCTCGACGATCTCCTTCACCGAGGCGATGCCGGAGCGGTGGCCTTCGACGCGGGGGAGGTTGCGCGCTCGCGCCCAACGGCCGTTCCCGTCCATGATCACGGCGATATGCCGCGGGAGGCGGGTCAGGTCGATCTTTTCGAGGAGGGTCTCCTCGATGGAGCCCGGCTCGGCGAGCTTGCGAACGTTGATCATCGGTTAAGGGGCGAATGTTAGCACTGCCCGCGGTGCGGGGCTGCGGGTTGTCGGTTGCCAGTTTCGGTGGTGCCGTCAGTAGCGGATGTCTCGCAGAACCAGGCCTTTGGCGGGCGCCGTCCAGCGTGCCTCCGTGAAGAGTGCGTCCTTCTTCAGCTTGCCCAGGCCCACTTCGATGAGCGATCCGGCGATGCGGCGGACCATGAATCGCAGGAAGCCGTCCGCGGTCACCGTGATGGCGACGACCTCACCGCGCCGCGCGACCTCGATCGCGTCCAGGGTGCGGACAGTCGAGGACACTTCCGGATCCACGACGGTGAAGGCCGCGAAGTCGTGCGTCCCGACCAGCTGCTGCGCCGCGTCGTGCATCACGCGCTCGTCCAGCGACCGGGCAACGTGCGCGTGCGTCTCCGCCGCGAAGACGTCCGCGACGCCGGCGTTCCAGATGCGGTACTCGTACGTTTTCTTCTTCGCTGAGAAACGTGCGTGGAACTCCTCCGGGACGGGCTCCGCGCTGAGGACCCGGACGTCGGACGGCAAGAGCTTGTTCAGGCCCAGGATCAGTCCCCGAGCGGGGATCCCTGAGGGGACGTCGATGTGCGCGCGCTGCGCGTCAGCGTGCACTCCAGCATCGGTGCGCCCGGCGCCATGCAGTCGGATCGGAGCGCCGAAGACCGTCGCCAGCGCGTTCTCAATGACGCCCTGCACACTGACGGCGTTCGTCTGCAGTTGCCAGCCACCGTAGCGCGTGCCGAGATACTGGATGGTGAGAAGAACGCGCATTCAGTTGGCGGTTGGCAGTTGGCGGTTGGCGGGGGACCCGGCCTCGCGCGTGCTCCCGCCAACCG
>JANMSA010000777.1:0-3496 GCA_031388865.1 Acidobacteriota bacterium
AGGATCTGCCGCGCGACCTCCTCCCCTTTCGCAAGCTTGGCGCGGTCATCGTTCGTCAGATCTTTGTGGTAACGGCCGCTCTCATCGAGACCGCCTCCAATCCCCTCGGTCACCATGACTCCGATACCGATCGTCCGGGAAGGCAGGAACGCACGCAGCCACTGCCGATTGCCGAGCATGATCATGCGGTAAAACGTACCCGCGAAGTTGCCATCGCCGACATGGATGTCGCCATCGATCACCGTTCCCATCGTCCCGCCGAACCCGGTCCGCCCTTTGAGACCGGAGATCGAGCCGAACATCAGAAAGTTCGGGTGACAGTAGAACCCCTTGTCGGCCACGTTGCGAATGCCGCTGTTGCGAAGCAGGATCGGCGATGCGGCGCCGCCCGCCGAGACGATGATCTTCGCGCCGAAGACCTGGAGCGTCTCGACTTCCTTCTTGCTCTTCTGGACCTGGTACTCCACGCCGATGGCGCGGCCTTTGTCGACCATCACTTTCTGCGCGCGAGCGCCATTGACCAGCGTTGCGCCGTGCTCGACCGCGTCACGGACGAAGCTTCGGGCGGTCCATTTCGACTCGTAGCTGTAGCCGGACCTGCACTTGGATTGATCGACCAACATGGTGCTGGCCGGCCACGAATACCCGAGCGCAGTCGCGCTTTCGCGCAGTCGGATCGACTGTGATGGCAGCAACTCATCCGGAAGCACGGCCAACGGCAGCTCCTTCTCGGCCTCGGCCAAGTGCGGCGCGAGATCGATTCCGAGCGCACGGAACGTCTCCAAGGGCGGCGGGTCGGCCACTGCGAGATAGACCGCCGTCGTCCCGCCGGTGGTGAGAGCGCGGCCCATGACCAGATTGTCGCCCACGCGCACGCCATTGAGGATCGAGGCGATGGTCGGCAGATTCTCTTTGAGCGGCCCATTGCCGCCGCGCTCGAGAATCATGACGCGCTTCCCCGACCGGCTCAGTTCCCGCGCCACCGTGGCCCCTCCCGGTCCGGAGCCGACCACGATGGCGTCGAATTCGTCTTTGCGAAGCTTTGTGTTCACGATCGACTCTCCGTCCGCTCAGATCCGGATCTTCATCCAGCGGCCCTGCGCCCAGATGACAGTGATCAGCACCGTGGCAAGCGCGCCATAGGCCAGCTCGACCAGTGAGATGTGAAGCAGGCCGTACTTCAGGTGAGGGCCGACGAACCAGACCGCGGGAAGGAAGAAGAGCCATTGCGTGGCGAATGAGACCAGCACGACGCGATTTCCATCGCCAACGCTGACCAGGGTGTATGCGAAGATGTAGATCAGGCTGGCCAGACCAGCCGTGCCGGTCTGCAGCTGCCACGGAATGACGGCGATTTCAATGGTGCGAGGATCGGAGAGCAGGAGCGACAGAAAGAATCTCGGGAAGACGACCAGCGGGACCGCCAGCAGCGTAATGGCAATGACTCCCAGTTTCCCCGAGTCCCAGCCCCACTGCGCCGCCGCATGCGTGTCCCCCTCTC
Source organism: Acidobacteriota bacterium (assembly GCA_031388865.1). GTDB lineage: Bacteria > Acidobacteriota > Thermoanaerobaculia > Gp7-AA8 > Gp7-AA8 > QHVT01. The sequence goes on from JANMSA010000777.1 coordinate 1,502, forward strand.
CGACCGTTCGCGACACCAGCGTCGCCGAAGCGGATCCGAGAGCCATCGACAGGATCGATAACACCAGCGAGATTCTGACCAGAACGTTCAGCGCAGCCAGTTCCTCCGTTCCGATCTGCCCGACTAGCCAGAAGAAGACGAGATAGCCGCCTGAGAACAGAAACTCCTGCATCGTGGCGGGGATGCCGATCGTGAAGATGCGCTTCAGGAGCCGCTTGTCCGGCCGCGCCGTCAGGAAACCCTCGGCGCGATAGCGCGTCCAGGTCACGGCGAAACTCACGAGCGCGCCCGCATACAGCGACAGGGCCGTGCTGACCGCCGCACCCGTGGCGCCCAATTCCGGAGCGCCGAAGCGTCCGTAGATCAGCACGTAGTTGCCGCAGACGTTCAGCAGGTTCATGAACAGGACGATGCCCATATAGACGTTCGGCCGCTCCATCCCCGTCCAATGGCCTTTGAACGCGAGACCGATTCCGCTGGCGATCAGCGCGAGATACAGCGTGCGCAGAAAGGGCACGGCAATCTTGAGCACGGCGGGATCCGAGGTGATCGCCGACAAAAGGACCGGCGCCAGCGCGTAACCGATGATCGTCAGCGGCACGCCGACCAGGAAAGCGATGAGCAACCCCGCATTGAGCGGCTTGCATTTTGCCTCGGTCGAGCCCTCGCCTCGTCTGCGCGCCACCAGCCCCTGCACCGCCGGCGCGATCCCGACCAGGAACGCCAGAACCAGCGTGTGACTGAAGACCGACACGCCGACCGCCGCGGTGGCGTGGCTGCCCATTGGCGCCACCATCGCCAGATCGACCAACGACATCATCAGCGTGGAGCTCAACGCGATGCTGACGGGAAACGCCAACTTGAAAATCGTAGACACTCGCTCTCGATTGAGCATGAACACCCCTCTCGCAATGAATCGATCGTAGGAACGTAGTCAGCGGGGCTGAACGACCGGCTCGGTGCTGACTCGGATTTCGGCGTGGCTGAGGATGGAGTAGTGGTCAGCCTCCACGTCGTGAATGACCAGCGGGCCCTGCAGGACTGCGCTCCAACCATAATCGTGAGGCAAGTCTGCAAAGTCTTCGGCGAGCGTGGCGCGATACAGCGCGACCTCGATGTTGCGCGGCAGCTTCGCCGGCTCGTAAGCAAAATAGGAAAGGCGGTTGGCGCGCGAAACGCGGACGAATGCGGCGAACTGGCTGGCGTCGATGTCGATCCCGCGGTCGCCGAGCTCCGCGGCGACGTATTGCGCGTTCTCCTCGATCGAAGAACGCCGCAGCCGGTCGGCGTCGATCTCCATCTTGCCGCCATACATCTTCGCCAGCTCCTGGCAGGCATCGGCGATATCTGCGGCTTCTTCAAGGAACGTCAGGTGCGACGGGTGCTTCGCGTCCAGCAGGGTCAGAGAGGCCACGTCTTCGCCCTGCTCCAGAAGGATTCTGGCCATCTCGAACGCCACCGCGCCGCCGTAGGAATGGCCGATGAAGCGATATGGACCGTTCGGCTGCCGCGACTTTACCGCGGCGATGTTGACGCGCGCGGTCTGCTCGACACTGGTGTGAGGCGCCGCTTTCCCGTCACTGCCGACGCCCTGCAGTCCATAGAGCGGCTGACGGTCGCCGAGGACGACGCTGAGCGACATGAGGGAGAGGGTGTTGCCGCCGCCGCCCGGGATTGCAAAGAGCGGCAATGCGTCGCCATCGGTCTGGATGGGCACGAGGATATCGAGCGGCAGTGCATCGTCCATTCCTACGGCGGCGCGGTGGCGTTCGAGATGGCCAGAATCCTTCTGGAGCAGGGCGAAGCGAAGCAGCTCATCGCCTTCTATTGCGCGCCGGAGGGGAACGCCCCCTTAGCCAGCGACGAGTTGCGCGCGCATCTGCAGCGCACGCTGCCCGAGTATATGATCCCGGCCGCATTCGTCAGCCTCCCCGCGATCCCATTGAGCGCGAATGGAAAGGCCGATCGCGGCGCGCTGTCGCGGATGAACGTGAC
>JANMSA010000801.1:0-2235 GCA_031388865.1 Acidobacteriota bacterium
GTCAACCAGAAGGATCTCGTCGACCCAGTCTTTCGGGATGTCGTCGTACGTCGCCTGCAGGGTCTTTTCAGCGTTGTAGGCAGGCAGGACTGCGACGACTTTCTTCTCGCGCAGCGGCATGAGGCGCGCGAGAATAGCACAACGATCAGAACGGCCAGTCCGGCGGCGGGATGCGGCTCGCGTCCCGTGCCATGAGCTCCAGCATTCGACGCTCCGGGCCTGGTGGGAGCGTGCGCCGAACCGTGCCGCTCTTACCGAAGTGAACCTCCTCGACGAGAGCGCGGACGTACGGCACCTGAAGCGAAGCCGAGCTGGCGGCCATGACCCCAGCGCTGATCCAGAGGATGCCGCCGAACACGATCAGCGCGAATCGCCGCGGCGGGAAGGTGCTCGCCACCGCTGCGCCGACGAGCACGAACGGAACCGCCAGCGCGAGCGGGCGCCAGACGAAGTGCAGCAGGTTCGGGGCGACGTAACCGTCGCGCAGAATCGGCCACGCAAAGGTGATCCACGGAGCCGGATACTCCGGCGCCACATGTGGGAACGCCAGAGAGACGAGGGAGACCGCGGTGACCGAGGCGCCCAGCAGAATCGGTTCGAGGAAGCTCTCTTTTGCGAACGCCAGGAGAATGACCAGGAAGGGCAGCGCCGCAACCAGGTATCGTGCGCCCATCGTCCATCCGCCGAACCAGTTCGGGTAGCCGGCGATCGTGAGCAGAATCGAGAGCGGGACCGCGATCAGAGAGAGGAACCCCGGGCGCGACATCGAGCGCCACGCCGGCCGCACCCCCATGATTGCCAGGAGAAGGACGGGAGAGAAAACGAGGAGCCCTTTCGAAGGATCCACGAGCAGTCCGGTCAGGTATTTGATCGACGGAAGTCCAATGCCGAACAGCCCCGACGAAACCAGCTCGCGGATATTCGCGGCTTCTTCATGTCCCGACGACAGTGAGAAGAAACTTCCGAACGCGGCGTAGTTGTAGATCCCCAGGAACAGGGCAAACGGTGCACCTCCGGCTGCGACGCGCAGTGAGCCGGGTAGACGAAGGACCGGCAGCGCGCAGAGCAGCGTCGCCGCGGCCGGGATGGCCATAGGATACTCGCTGAGCACCGCCAGCCCGATGAGTGCGCCGGCGAAGAGGTCGTGACGCGGCTTCCGATCGCTTGCAAAGAGAAGCGCCCAGGCCCCGAAGATCGTGAACGCAGACAACGCATGTGCGAAGAAGAGGAGGCCGTACGCGAAGAGCGGCGTTGCGAAGAGGAGCGTCACCACAGCAATGCGCGAACGGCTGACCGGGCAGCCCAGACGCCGCGCCGCGACGTGGACCCAGAGAGCGAGAAGGAGAGTGGGAATGGTGGACGCAGCGAGCCGCATGGCGTTCATCGTGGCCCGGACGTTCTCCGGATGCGGCGGCCCCACGATGGCGCGCGCCAGGAGATAACCAGGTAGGCCGACCAGCGCAGCGCCCGGCGCCTTGTTCGAGTAGAGCCGGCCCTGGTAAGTGGCCAGGTCGTCCATCCGTACCCCGATCGTGCGTATGACCGGGGTGACCTCGATGGAGTGAAAGTCCACCACCGCTACCGCCGCCGCCCAGCGGCTGAACTCGTTCGGCGAGAAAAAGTGCGGAAAAACGGGAACCACCAGAATGGCGATCACCGCGTACAAAGTGATCGGAGCGAGCGACGTCTCCGCCGCAGAGATCATTCTCTTCAGCACAGTCATTGCGAAAGGGCCCGGGTCAACGGTTCACTGAGAGGCACGCCGGCAGCGCGGCACGCCGCGGCTACCGCCTGGTACGCCTCGTCACGCCGGCCGCCGCGGAGCATCTCCAGAACACCCGCGGCGAGGATCGAATCGAAGAAGCGTTTGCGATCGACGTCGGTGGCGAGGGTTTTCTTCGCGCCGGCCCGCAGCGTTCCCAGGAGGCGATTCACTTCGTCGTATTCGGGGCCGACGAACTTCTCCAGATCTTCTTTGAGAGTGCGGGCCAGCGCTGGCGATTTTCCTCCGGTCGAGACTGCGATCTGAATCGACCCGCTCTCGAGGATCGCCGGAATGATGAACTCGCAGAGGTGTGTGACATCGACCACGTTCACCGGAATCTTCCTGCGGCGGCAGTCGCGGGCCACGCGCGCATTCACACAAGGATCGTCGGTGGAGGCGACCACGATGGAGGCTCCGGCCAGATCCGCTTCTTCATACGGTTTTCGCCGGACCGACAGCGCGCCGTCCCT
>JANMSA010000802.1:0-2423 GCA_031388865.1 Acidobacteriota bacterium
GGGACGCGATCTGCAGATGCCCGGCTCGGAGCTCGACGGCGTGGTGAAAGCCATCGACTACCTGCTCAACGTCAACCGCGGCTTTCGCATGGACCTCGGTCGCAACGTGGTCGTCATCGGCGGCGGATTCGTGGCCTTCGACGCTGCGCGTACCGCGCTGCGGGTGAGCTCCGAAGCCGATCTCGATGTCCTCGCTGACGTTGCCTCCGGAAACGAAGCTGTTCTCAAAGAAGCATTCGACTCCGCGCGCGCGGCCATTCGTGGCGGCGCGGCGCAAGTGACCATCGTCTCGCTCGAGAACTTCGACGAGATGCCCGTACTGCGCTCCACGCAGGGGCATGAAGAGTTCGAGGAGGCGAAGCACGAGGGCGTGGTTTTCGTCACGCGGCGCGGTCCGAAGAAGTTTGTTGGCGACCGCCGGTTGGAGGCCATCGAGCTTCGGCGCGTGGTTTCGGTGTTCGACGAGAACGGACGCTTCGCTCCGGTCTACGACGACAACGACATCGTGACCATGGTCGCCGACGCGTGCATTCTGGCCATCGGTCAGGGAGCCAATCTCTCGTTCCTCAAGCCTTCCGACGGGGTGACGTTGACGCCTGCCGGTACGATCGCGGTCGATCGGGCCACGCTCGCCACCAGCGCGCCAGGCGTGTATGCCGGCGGCGACGTCGCCTTCGGACCGCGCAATCTGATCGAGGCCGTCGCGAACGGCCAACTCGCGGCACGGTCGATTCACCGCCACATCTCCGGAGACGATCCGGCCGCTCTCCCGCTCGAGATTCTCGCCGAGCGCATTCCCATCCTCCGCTACGAGATGCCGGAGGACTACGAACTGCTCGAGCGCGAGTCCCCGCCCACGGTGGAGCTGGACCGGCGCACGGGGATCGCGGAAGTGGAGATCGGCTACGACGAGGCAGCCGCTCGCAGGCAGGCCGAGAGATGTCTGGTCTGCCACGTCGAGACGATCTACGACGGCGAGAGCTGTGTCGCGTGCGGGCGCTGCGTCGATGTCTGCCCGGAAGCGTGCCTGGAGCTCGTGCCGCTCAACGCCGTCGGGCTCGGTCTGGCCGAGCGCAGCGCGCTCACTGAGTCCGCCGCGTCCTTCGGACCGCATCTCGCGGCGATGATCAAAGACGACGACCGCTGCATCCGCTGCGGACTGTGCGCGCTCCGCTGCCCGACCGGCGCTCTGACCATGGAGCGCATCACCGTCGTCGATCGGTCCCAGTCCGTCTCCAGGGTGCGATCGCAGTACGAGACCGGCGCGCGCGGGGCCGCCGTCGCCACCACCGCCACTACTCAGTCCATCCATTCAACCAGCGAGGTGCATTCATGAAAGAAGGATCCCGCCGCGATTTTTGTATGCGACTCGGTCTCGGCGCAGGTGCCGCGGCCGTAGTCACACAGGGCGCGTTCGCCATTCGTTCGGTCCTGCCCAACGTTTCGTACGACGCGCCGACTTCAGTCAACATCGGCCTCCCCGAAACGTTTCCCGAAGGGATGAAGTACCTGCCCGACGAACGTCTCTTCGTCTTCCGCGAGGGCAGCACCTTCCATGCCGTCTCCGCCAACTGCACGCACCTCGGTTGCACGGTGCGGGCGGAGTCGGAGATGACGGAGACGCGCGCGTACGTCTGTCCGTGCCACGGCTCCGTCTACGCGAAAGACGGAACACCCATGGCTGGTCCGGCGCCGACATCGCTGGCCTGGTTCCCTCTCTCAGTCTCCCCCGATGACGGCCAGCTGGTCGTCGATCTCGCCCGTCCGGTCGACGCCGGCTCGCGTCTGACGATCGCATGAGGACCACGATGGAAACATCACGGCAGTCTGAGCCCGAGCTCCTCCCCGAGCCGGAGACCCCGAGCCCCAAAGCGCGGCTGCGGCCGTTCTGGAGCCTTCGGCCCCGGTCGACGCGCGAAGCCAGCAACGCCGTGGTCTCCAACTTTCTGCTGCACTGGCTCCCGGCGCGCGCGTTCAAGGCATCGCTCGACTGGAACTACTCGCTCTGGCTGGGAACCATCTCGGCGGTGCTGTTCGGCATTCTCTTCATCTCCGGGATTCCTCTGCTCTTTCTCTATGTCCCCTCCGTGGAGCGTGCCTACGCCACGGTCAAAGAGATCGAGCATGTGGCGACGTTCGGATCGTGGATTCGATCGACGCACCGGCTCTCGGCGCATCTGATGGTGGCAGTCGTTTTCCTCCACCTGGTGCGCATCTTCCTCACCGGCGCGTACAAGAACGGCGGTCTGCGCGGACAGCGGCGCGAGTGGAACTGGCTGATTGGAGTGGGCCTCTTGATGCTCACGCTGCTGCTCTCGTTCACCGGCTACCTGCTGCCGTGGGATCAGCTCGCGTACTGGGCGGTGACGGTGGGGACGAACATCGCTTCGTCGATTCCCTTGATCGGACTCGAAGTGAAGCGG
>JANMSA010000804.1:0-4558 GCA_031388865.1 Acidobacteriota bacterium
CATGGGTAGACACACGGCGGGCAGCCGACGTGGAGCCGCCAACAAGCCAACAGGACTTTGCCGGGACGCGATTCCGCCCCGGTGTGTGAATCCGAATTTGCCATTATTTGAAGGACAGTGAATGACCATCGCAGCCCTTGAAAGAAACCCCCGACAACCGCGAAGCGACGCAACCGAAACCAGTGACCTGTTGTAGGATTCGCGACCGCATCACACGACCAAGGAGGTTCACGCTTGAAGCCACTTTTTTACGGTGTCCTTTTCTTCGCGTTGGCAGGCTGCACGCAGACCAGTACCACTGATACCACGACCGCACAGACGGACTCGGCCACGTCGGCGCCCGCTGCCGTTGGAACAACGGCCTCCGAAGCGGCTCCGGTGACGCCCGTCGCACCCGAGACTTCGCAGGAGAAACCGATGAGCCAGACGGACAGCAAGATTGCCGAAATCCACACCAGCGCCGGACAGATCAACGTCCGCTTTTTCCCCGATGTCGCGCCGAATCACGTGAAGAACTTTCTCAGTCTCGCGGAGCAGGGCTTCTACAACGGGACGAAGTTCCACCGCATCATCCCCGGCTTCATGATCCAGGGCGGCGATCCGAACACCAAGTCCGGCTCTCCTTCCACCTGGGGTACCGGCGGGTCACCCACGAACGTGAAGGCGGAGTTCAGCAAGATCCCGCACAAGCGCGGCATCCTTTCCATGGCTCGCTCGCAGAGTCCGGACAGCGCGTCTTCCCAGTTCTTCATCGTGGTCGCCGACTCGTCCTTTCTGGACAACAACTACACCGTATTCGGGGAAGTGACCCGGGGCATGGATGTGGCCGACACGATCGTGAATGCGAAGACCGCCGGCCAGGACCGCCCCGTCGACCCGACCTCGATCACCAAGATCGTCGTGCGGGACGCGAAAGAGGACGAGAAGAAGTAGGCGCAGAGTCTCACAGTCGCACAGTCTCCCAGGGGGCTGTGCGACAGGTCTCTTGGAGATCGAGAGCCCATGAGTCTCCCCCCAGAAGCCGTCCCCTATGTCGACCGGTGGCTTGGCCCGGGCTGGTCTGCCCAGCCGCTTGCCGGCGACGCCTCCGTCCGCGCGTACTATCGCATCACGGCGCAGAACGGGCAGACGTACATGCTGGCCTGGTACCCGGAGGAAGTGCGGGCGCAGCTCGCGCGGTTCCTGAGCGCGTACGATGTTGTCGTCGCGCACGGACAGCCGCCGGCCGTTCTGGAGCACGGCGAGGCCGCGGTGCTGCAGCGCGACGTAGGCGACCGCACCTTGTACGACCTCCTGCGCGAGGATCGGGGGGAGGGGCTCCGACAGTACTCTGCGGCCATCGACCTGCTGGCTGCTTTCCAGAAAGCCCCCGACCGCGAGTTGAATGCCCCGTTCACCGCCGGCTTCTTCCACGCCGAGCTGGAGATGGCGCGGGAGTTCTACGTCGAGAAACTGATCGGCGGGAACGGGGCGCAGCTCAGTGCGATCACGCAAATACTCTGTGATGCTATTGCACTTCATCCTTATGTGTTATGTCATCGCGATTTTCATGGCCAAAATTTACATGTCTTCGAAGATAGCTTATATCTAATTGATTATCAGGACCTACGCATGGGTCCGGACACGTATGACCTGGCCTCCCTGCTCCGTGATCGCGGGGTCGGGCGGATCATCGGAAACGGCGCAGAGCTCGATTTCCTGGAGCAGTACGTGCAGCGGACGGGCGCATCGGGCGACGTCCGCCGTCGCTACTTCGAGACGCTCCTGCAGCGCTCCATCAAGATTCTGGGCACGTTCGCGAAGCAGCCCATCGTTCGCGGACGCATGCACTACCTCGACTTCATCCCGCCCACACTGGAGAGCATCGTCCGCTGCATCGAAGAATTGCCCGGATATGCCGCGCTTCGGGATATGTTCCCGATCACGTTCGATCTCGACCGCGCTCGCGAGCGCGCGTGGGAGTTGAACACTGCGCAGGGTGCCGAGGGCACGACGCAGTAACCGAGCGATACCGCGCCGCGTCCGGCGCCGTGCGCCAAGGAGAAGTCGAATGGCCAAACACAAGATCACGCTTCTTCCCGGTGACGGCATCGGCCCCGAAGTGACGGCGGCGGTCGTGCAGATCATCGAGTGTGCCGGTGTCGACGTGGAGTGGGAGAAGTACTCTGTGGGTGCGGAGGCGCTCACGCGTTTCGGAGATCCGCTGCCGCAAGACGTTCTCGACTCGATCATCCGCAACAAGGTTGCGCTGAAGGGACCGGTCACGACACCGATCGGAACCGGATTTGCTTCGATCAACGTCCGCCTTCGCAAGACGCTCGACCTCTACGCCAACCTGCGGCCGGTGAAATCGCTGCCGAACATCATCACGCGCTACGAGAACATCGATCTGATCGTGGTGCGCGAGAACACGGAGAGTCTCTACGCAGGCCTGGAGCACGAGGTCGTGCCCGGCGTGGTCGAGTCGCTGAAGATCATCACCCGCCGGGCCTCCACGAACATCGCCCGCTTCGCCTTCGAGTACGCGCGCACCCACGACCGGAAACGGATCACAGTGGTACACAAGGCGAATATCATGAAGCTCTCTGACGGCCTGTTCCTGCAGTGCTTCCGCGAAGTGGCGCAGGAGTATCCGGAGATCAAGGCTGACGACAAGATCGTCGACAACCTGTGCATGCAGCTGGTCATCAACCCGAACCAGTTCGACGTTCTGCTGCTGGAGAATCTGTACGGCGACATCGTCTCCGACCTCACGGCCGGGCTGGTCGGCGGACTGGGGGTCGTTGCTGGCGCGAACATCGGCGTGGACGGTGCTGTCTTCGAAGCCGTGCATGGAAGCGCACCCGACATCGCCGGGCAGAACAAGGCCAATCCTCTGGCACTTCTTCAGTCAGCCGTACTCATGCTGAACCATATCGGAGAGACAGACGCCGCAAAGCGCGTCCACGAAGCCATCCTCAAGGTTCTGGAGATGGGTCCGGACCATCGCACCCGCGACATCGGCGGCACCGGATCCACCTCGGACTTCACCTCCGCCATCTGCGGAGTATTGCGCAAGGGCACGCGCGCAGATGACTGAGAATGGTTCCTGGTTGCTGGTTGCTGGTGATGTGTGGAGCTGGTCCGACTGGCAATGAGTCGCGAGCAACCAGAAACCAGGAACCAGCAACTCGCCGAAGGCGTGAGGCGCTTCAACGCTCATGAGTTCTGGCATGCTCACGAGGAGTGGGAGTTGCTGTGGCTGAAGGCTGACGGGGACGAGAAGCTCTTCCTCCAGGGGTTGATCCAACTCGCGGCCGCATATCACCACGTGCAACGCGGTACGCATCGAGGTGCGCTCCGGCTTTTCGACGCGTCGTCGCGAAAGCTGTCGCGCTATCCCGCGCTTTATCTCGGGATCGACCTCACCGAGGCGGTCGACCGCGCCGAGGAGCATCGCACGCGCGTAGCGAAGGAAAAGATCGACGCGGATGAGTATCCCAAGATCCGCTACAATTGCTGACTCTCTTCAACCCCGAATCGCAATCCACGCTACCGAGGGTGAAATGCAGGAAATGGATCAACGGGACCGGGAGTTGCTGGGCGCCCTGCAGGGAGAGATTCCTCTCGTCGCCACTCCGTACGCGTTTCTCGGACAGGGACTGGACATGTCCGAGAAGGAAGTCATCAAGCGCGCCGAGCGCTTAAAACGGGACGGTGTGATCAGGCATCTCGCCGCGCAGTTCGATTCGCGCGCGCTCGGTTACCGCTCCTGCCTCGTTGCTGCGCGCGTCTCCCCGACGCGGATCGAGGAGGCGGCCTCGGCGATCAACGCGCATCCCGGTGTAACGCAGAATTACCGGCGCAACAACGACCTCAATCTCTGGTTCACGGTGTTCGTCTCGCCCCTGTCGAAGCTCGGTCTCGACAAGACCATCGAGATCCTCGGCCGCCAAGGCGATTGCGAGACGGTGCGCGCACTCCCGACGCTGAAGTTGTACAAGAGCACCAGCTCGGACGGTGAGACGCACGCGGACGCTCCTCACGCCGACTACACGCCGCTCAGCGACTCCGAGATCGAATGCGTGCGCCTCCTGCAGCAGGACCTCCCCCTCCAGCCGCGGCCATTCGACGTCCTGGCCCGCATGAGCGCTGTCGCTGCCGAAGAGCTGCTCTCGGCGGCGCGCACCCTCCACAAGCGTGGCCAGATTCGCCGCTTCTCCGCGACCGTCACGGCCCGCAAAACTGGATTTGTCGCATCGGCCATGGGTGTGTGGGTCGTGCCGCAGAACGCCGCTGATGAGTTCGGAGCAAAGCTCTCGCAGCACCGCGCCGTGTCTCACTGCTTTCTCCGGCCGGTGTACGAGGAGTGGCCGTACAACCTCTACACAACGGTGCATGCCCGGTCCGTCGATGAGTGTGAGTCGGTGATCAATGACCTGGCGATCGATAGCGGGTTGACGCAGAAGCAGGCGCTGTTTCCGACCAAGGAGTACAAGAAGGTCCGCGCGTCTTTCTATTCGCCCGAGGAGGCGCAGTGGGAAGAGGTGCACGACGTGGCGCAGGCGGCGGCGGCAGG
>JANMSA010000324.1:0-2710 GCA_031388865.1 Acidobacteriota bacterium
GTCCATCGCGGCCACTTCGCCGAGGTAAGGATCTCCAGGGTAGCGGCTGAGGAAAGGCTCCTGCGGCGTGTACGGGAAGTGAGGATCGTAGTAGTGCACCCAGATGAACGCCGGCTTGTCGGATTGCTGCTGAAGCCAGGCCAGCGCGCGATCGGTGGTCGTCTTCGCGGTACGTTCGACTCCGCCATCGAAGTCGTCGTCGTAGATCTCGAAGCCGCGGGCCAGACCGAAGCGGCGCGCCAGTGCGAACGCGGACACGAATGCGGCGGTACGGTACCCAGCGGCGCGGAGCCGGTCAGCGAGCACGGGACGGCTCGCATCGAGGTAACGCCCGTTCTCATGAACTCCGTGCCCTGCGGGGTAAAGCCCGGTCATCATCGAGCTGTGGGACGGCAGAGTTTGCGGTGTCGTGGCGTATGCCTGGCGGAACGTGCGCCCGCGAGCTGCAAGTCCGTTATAGGCCGGCGTGGCTGCCTTCCCATCGGGGCCGATTGCGTCCGCGCGCGTCGTGTCGAGGGTGATCAGAAGGATCGAGGGTCGGGGAGTCTGACTAGCGGCAGTGTTTGGCACCCTTCGTTCTGGTGAACATGAAGCGAGAAGAACGATTGCAGTGAGGGCAGCGACTCCGGTAGACGACATGCGCTGGGCAACTTGCCATACCTCGGCCTTATTCGCGAAAAGAGATCAGCTGGACCGCCGATGTCGTCACAGAAAGGGGTGACAGTACTCCTGTCTTATCGGCGATCAGGCGGTTACACTGCGCCTGTGCTACATCAAATAACCATGCGGACCGCCCTCGGTCTCCTTGCGTTTTCTCTTCTGTTTCCGAACACCGCTCTTTGTGAGATCCCGGTCTCGCCGCCAACGTACACTGCCGCCCCCGGCGAACAGTGGGAGGTGAAGGCCGCCTCGAACGGTGACATCGCGCTGGCCGCGTGGAGCGATGCCCGTGGAAACACCTACGCCACGCGCATCGCCACTGACGGTACCGCCCTCGACCCTCTTGGCATCCGCTTGCCGGGTAGCGGCAGCGAGATCGTTACCTGGACTGGTGAGGATTTCCTGATCATCACAGCCGACGAGAACGCCCGGATTTTCACCTACGTCACGGTCGACGGCTTGGTGCGGCTCTCGAGGCGGTTACCGGCGCGGTTCACCGGCTTGGAATTGTTCGCAGAGGCGAACGGGAGGTTGCTCTTCCTGCAACCTCACCTGGCGCCGAATTCCCTGACGATCCTGGATTACGACGGGAATCCGGTTTCTGCGGCCGTGGCTCTCTCTCCGCCATCGGATGGGTATCGCAACAGCACACGGGCTGTCGGCGGCGGGCCGTTGGGGTTTCTGGTGCTGCGACGAGAGGACTCCATCAGCACCCCGGTGCATGATCGGGTGGTCGCCGAGAGGTTTGATTTCGAAGGCCGGCGCGTCTCCGCGGTCAACACCGGAATCACTCTCAACGCTATCGGAACAGCTCAGGTGGTCGGTCACGAGAACGGCTGGTACGTGGTCCGCCAACGCATCAATTCGGATTCGCGCTATGTCCTCGAGCGTCTTGATCGCGACGGGGTCTATACGGGTATCGAGGTGATTTATCCTCCGGAAGGTGTCCATGTCACCGGCGCACACCTCATCATCGATGGAACCCGCCACGTTCTTGCATGGCAGACCACGCCGGATCTAGGCCACGCGTATGTCTATACCGCCGAGGTGCTTCGTGATTCCGGAATGGGCGAGGCGCGCCGGACGGCCCAACGCGTTGGGATCATCAGCGACATCGAGCTGGTCGCTGCGGGTTCGCACCGTCTGCTTCTGATCTCCGCAAACGAACTTTTCACGTCAAGCTCGTGGGATGTCACGGGCCATTCGCTGAATGAGCGGCTCGAAGCGGGACCGCGTCGGATGCTCACGCACTCGACGACGCTGCAAAGGAAGGCCGAAGTGGCGGCGGGTGCAAATGGCTACCTCGTGGCCTGGGGTGAGAACGGACCGGACCGTTTCGCGCGCCTTTACGTGCGACGTTTCTCGCCGTCTGGAGAGCCTCAGGATCCGCAGCCGCAAGTCGTGCATCAGTTCGAGCAGGACTTTATTTACCTCTATGTTCCGGAGGTCCGGATCGTTTCGAATGGAGAGACGTATCTCCTGATATGGAACGTCATGAATCGACCTGTGACTCTCGCTCGACGGATGTCCGCGCTCACGGGCGCGTGGGTCGATACCGAGCCAGTACAAGTTGCGGCAGCATTCTCGTGGACAATCGCATCGAATGGCAGCGACGCTCTATTGGCCAGCGTCGAAGGTTGCACGCGCGAGGGCGCGCCGCGCGAGAGATGCATGTCAGCGCGACGGCTGAACCTCTTGGGAGAACTCCAGACCGGTCAGGCCGAGGTCATCTCCGCCAGGAGGGACTACCATGACCCCTCAGTGGCCTCGAATGGCGCCGACTATCTCGTAGCGTGGTCCGAGGGTTTTCGCGAGTGCAACACCTTGTGCATGGTGGACCCGTTCAGTATCGAGGGGGTCCGCGTCCGGGCAAATGGTTCTCCGATCGATCCGGAGCCCATCACCATGGAAGGGAAGCGCTCTGGGATGCGTCCGACGATTGCCTGGGATGGCACGACCTACCTCGTGATCTGGTCGACGCCCGGTCCCCGCGAGCCCGAGATCCGAGCGGCGCGAGTGACGGCAGAAGGGGCGGTTTCGGGCGTCGATC
>JANMSA010000885.1:0-1890 GCA_031388865.1 Acidobacteriota bacterium
GCCTGGCTTCAGCAGCAATCCGACAAGCCGGCGTTCATCTGGGTGCACTACTACGATCCTCACTTCCCGTACGCGCCGCAGGAGCCGTTCCTCAGCCGCTACCCTGGAGACCCTTACCTCGGCGAAGTGGCCGCGATGGACGAACAACTAGGACGGCTCGCGGCCGCGTTTGAACGGAACGGGGCTGGTCCGGTGGCAATCATCGTCGCAGCTGATCACGGCGAAGGTCTGGGCGAACACGGCGAAGATCAACACGGGAACCTTCTTTATCAATCGACGATGCATGTGCCGCTGGTGATCGTCGGACCGGGTTTCGATCGCGGAGCGGATCCGACCCCTGTGAGCACGCGCCGCATCTTCCACACCATTCAGGAGTGGGCCGGACTCGATGCCGCTCACTCGCTGCGGGACACAGGAGCGGAAGTGGTCGTTGGCGAAGCGATGGTGCCGTACATTCAGTTCGGCTGGCAGCCGCAGGTCATGGCAGTCGAAGGCGGCCAGAAGGCAATCATGGCCGGGAGAGCCGAAGTCTTTGACGTCATCGCCGATCCCGGCGAGCGGCGCGATCTTTCGGCACAGGCCGTTCTCACTCGTGGGATTCGCGCAGCGCTGCGCGATTACCCAGTCCCCTCACCACAGCCCGCGACAGGCGCTTCCTCCATGAGTCGGGAGGAGCAACAGAAGCTGGCCAGCCTCGGATACGTCTCGGCGACAGCGAGGCCGCTGATCCGCAAGGACGCTCCGCGCGCCGCGGATATGGTGCGACTCTTCCCCGTTCTGGACCACGCGGGAACGCTGTTCATCCAGGAGCGTTACGCGGAAGCGATCCCGCTGCTAGCTCAAATCCTGCGCGAGGATCCGAACAACCTCGACGCGATGCTTCGACTCGCCACCGCCCACTCCGCTCTCGGACACTACGGTAAGGCGACCGAGGTGTTCCGGCGAGCGGAGGCTGTCGCGCCGGAATCGCGTGATGTGCGCACCTACCTGGCCCTGCACTACGCGCGCGGCAGCGAGTGGCAGCGCGCCGTGCCGCTGCTCGAACGCGTAGTGGCCGAAGAACCGGAGCGCGTCCCGGCGCTCGAGGCGATGGCCGCGATTCGGGAGCGTCAGGGGCGTGCGGCGGAAGCGGTGCAACTCCGGCAGAACATCTACACGAAGCGCGAACCGTCGGCTCCCGAGCTGCTGCGACTGGCGGAGATGCAGATGGAGCTCGGACAGACGGCAGGAGCGACTGCGACGTTCGAGCAGGTGCGAACGGCACAAGGGGCCCTGTTCGACCATCATCTCGATCTGGGAGTGCTCTATCTCGCCTCGCGACGTTTCGAGGCGGCGCGCGAGGCTCTCGACAGGGTTCCATCGACTCACCCTGGGTATCCGATGGCTCTGTTCAAGCGCGCTCAGGTCAGCGTCTTGCTTGGCGAGACGGATCGCGCCGCTCGGATTGCTGCGGCGCGGACCCACGCGGATCGCGTGACGCGCGAGTTGATCGATCGGGAGAGACTTTTCCGCTGACAAGGAAAGGCCCGGCAGTTTCCCGCCGGGCCTTTCGATCACGAGCTGATTACAAGCTCAGAACTGGAAGCGAACGGCGAGTTGCAACCGCCGCGGTGAGTACGAGACGACAGGCTGGCCGAACGCAGCGCTGTGGACGCTCGGCTGCACTTTGCGGCCGGTCTGCTTGTCGAGAACGTTGAACATGTCCGCCACGATCTGGAAGTTGTAGCTCGCGACAGGGATGTCCTGCGTGTACTTGAGGTCGAACTGGTAGTGCGCGTCGGTCTTGCGGGATCCGGCCGGCTCGGCGTATCGAATCGTATCGCTCGTCGAGGTTCCAACCAGCGGACGATAGAACTCATAGTCCCACTTCTCCCACGGCTCACCCGACTG
>JANMSA010000702.1:0-13296 GCA_031388865.1 Acidobacteriota bacterium
TGGAGAGGCAGCGCTCCGGAAAGGATGCTCGCGTGTGCAGGAAGCGTCAACGGTACCGGCGACTGCGCCTGCAGGAAACGAACGCTGTCTGCCGCGAGGCGCGTCAGGTTCGGTGTCCGCGGGCCGATGCGGTCCGCACGAAAGGTGTCCAGGGTGATGAGCAGAACATCGAGCCGCTTCGGCTCCGCTCGCGCGCAGCTCAAGAGGAGGAGGAGGAGCGCGAACAGCGAACGAGGACCTGAACGATGAACGATGAACGATGAACGATGAACAGAAGCGAGGGCGGACTCTCGACTCACGCCCGGGATGAAGCTGTCATCCTGAGCCGGCGAAGCGCGGTGAAGGATCCCCCGATTCAGAGCGCTAACCGTGCTGTCGGCAGGAGATCCTTCGCCGTCTTCGCGGCTTCTAATGACGCGACTGTCGTCTGCTCGAGGGGCCCCCTCATCCGCCTTCGGCACCTTCTCCCCCGTGCGCGGGGGAGAAGGCTCTCGAGGGGTAGTGCTCCGCGACTCGCCCGTCTCCAGCTCTCGGGAAGAACAAACATCGAGAGCCTTCCCCCCTCCGCAGAGGGGAGAAGGTGCCGAAGGCGGATGAGGGGTCGCTCCCGTGGCATTCACGAGACTCGTGCAGGCTGCGAACCGCGTCATCACCACTTCCACGGCACTCCCGCCGTTTGACCGCTCAGGATGACGGCGAGGCTGCGCTGCGCCTTCGTTCATTGTTCATCGTTCATCGTTCATCGTTCCGCGTTCACCGTTAGAGCGGAATGTTGCCGTGCTTCTTCGGCGGGTTGCGGTCGCGCTTGTTGCGCAGCATGGCGAACGTCGTGATCAGCTTGCGGCGCGTGAAGCGGGGCTCGATGATCTCGTCGATGTAGCCGCGCTCTGCCGCAATGAACGGGTTCGCAAATTTCTCTTTGTACTCGGCGACTTTGCCTTCGCGATCATCCGTCGTGCGATAGAGGATGTTCACCGCGCCCTCCGCGCCCATCACCGCAATCTCGGCCATTGGATAGGCGAAGTTCATGTCTGCGCGGATGTGCTTGGAGTTCATTACGCAGTACGCGCCACCATAGGCCTTGCGCGTGATCACCGTCACCTTGGGCACGGTCGCCTCGGCCAGCGCATAGAGCAGCTTTGCGCCATGAATGATGATGCCGCCGTACTCCTGTCCCGTTCCGGGAAGAAAGCCGGGGACGTCTTCCAGCACCAGCAGCGGGATGTTGAACGCGTCGCAGAAGCGGACGAAGCGCGCGCCCTTGCGCGACGCATCGATGTCCAGCACACCCGCGAGAAAGGCCGGCTGATTGGCGACCACGCCAACCGAGTAGCCGTTCAGGCGGAGGAACCCGACCACGATGTTGCGTGCGAAATGCTGGTGCACCTCAAAGAAGTGTCCTTCGTCCGCGAGGATCCTGATCACTTCGCGCATCTCGTACGGCTGATTCGAGCTCTCGGGGATGAACGTGTCGAGCTCGGCGTCGACGCGATTCACGTCGTCGGTCGTGGCCACGCGCGGCGCTTCCTCGAGGTTGTTCGAGGGAAGGTAGGAGAGCAGCTCGCGGATGAGCGCGAGGCAATCTTCGTCGGACTCCGCTGCAAAGTGCGCAACACCGGAAACCTGGTTGTGCGTCTCCGCTCCGCCGAGTTTCTCCTTGGTCACTTCTTCGTGAGTGACGGTCTTGATGACGTCCGGCCCGGTGACGAACATGTAGCTCGTCTTCTTCACCATCAGGATGAAGTCGGTGATGGCGGGCGAATAGACGGCCCCGCCCGCGCAAGGCCCCATGATCGCGGAAATCTGCGGGATGACGCCGGAAGCGAGTGTGTTCCTGAGAAAGATGTCCGCGTAGCCGCCAAGAGAGACCACGCCCTCCTGGATGCGCGCGCCGCCGGAATCGTTCAGGCCGATGAGCGGCGCGCCGTTCCTCATCGCCAGATCCATGATCTTCACGATCTTCGCTGCGTGCGTCTCTGAGAGCGAGCCGCCGAACACGGTGAAGTCCTGTGCGAACGCGTAGACCAGTCGCTCCTGGACCGTGCCGTAGCCAGTGACGACGCCATCCCCCGGCACCCGTTGCTGATCCATCCCGAAGTCGGTCGAGCGGTGTACGACCAGCTGGTCCATCTCCTGGAACGAGCCGGGATCGAACAGCAGATGGATGCGCTCACGCGCGGTGAGCTTCCCGTCGTTGTGCTGGCGGTCGATGCGCGCCTGCCCACCGCCCTGCTCGCTCTGCAGCTTGCGGAGTTCCAGTTCTTCCAGCGATTTGTCGAGGGACATAGTTCTCTAGCTCGCAGCTCGCAGCTCGCAGCTCGCAGGAGCACCGGGTTCAGCTCGCAGCTCGCAGCTCTCAGCTCGCAGGGGGAAAACAATAAAGACGTGGCGTGGCATTCGGTTCTCCCGAGAGCTGCGAGCTGAGAGCTGCGAGCTCATAGAACGATGTCCCGCTCCGCTGCGATGCGGCGCATCTCGGCGTCGACCTGCTGCTCGGTCGCGCGGTCGCCGAGGCGGAGACGCGCCTCGTGCTCGAGCGCAGCCAGTGCGGCGAAGTTTTCCTGGAGTGCTTTGGCAACGACCAGGATGCCCGCCTCAGCGTCGCGGAACTCGACCAGGCCGCGGTCTTCGAGCCGGTTGACGATGGCGCGGGAGAGGAACTCGACGCGTGATGAACTGTTGTTGCTCAAATCTGGCCGCATTAGAGCACCAACTCTGCGCCGAAGGAACCACCGTTGTACGGATACCAGATGTGCTCCGCAGCGACCGCGACGACCTCCGTGAGGCGGATGTGCGACGGGTAGACGCGTTCGCCGTCGACGACGAGGACGCGCGCTCTGTTGCCCCGCGGCGGCGCGAGCAACGCAATCGCGCGCGGAAGGGCGCTGTCGATCCTGGCTACCTCGCAGTCGATGCGCACGTTCAGCGGCATACGAACCGGTCGCATGCGATAGCTCGGGCGGTACCAGTTCGGCCAAGGCGGACCCGCCGATTCGACGATGGGATGGCCATATCCATCGATGCCGCCCGCGGTCTGCATCACGCGCACTCCGTCGCCCAGCGCCGGAAGCAGCGCCGCGGTCACGCAGGGCGCAAGGCGCAGGTGTGCGGGCGGTTCGCTCTCGCAAGACTCGGAATGCGCGAGTGCCTTCGCGATCGGCGCGATGTCGTCGAGCCTTCGCGTCACCGAGTCGATCAGCGCGCGGAACTCCCCATGCACGATCGACAGGTGAAAGCGCGAGGTCTCCTCAGTCCACTCACGGCCTTCGCACTCATGCTCCGCGACGCCTCGGGTCACGATCAAACGTTCGATCGCAACCGGCCGAACGAGCTCGCGAATCATGCGCACCGTCGCGAGCACACCCGCGGAGTCGGAGACCTGCAGGCTGGCGGACTTCTCCGGCCGGCACTCGAAGCGCTCTCCTTCCTCGATCGCGACGCCGCTCTCGGCGACGCGCAGGAGCGTCCCGTTCTCCCACCGCACCGCACTACCCCGCTTGCGGTAGATCATGAAAGCTCCGTGAGGATCGCCGGAGCGCAGGACTCGACGAAGAGCTCCTGTCCCTCGCGTGAACAGATCACGCCCGGATAGCGGACAGGCTCGCCTGCAGCGCCGAGGAAGCGCATCGCTGCACGAGGAAAGCGGATGTCGAACGGTGCGACCCGCGCGGACTTGTACGTCGCGGCCGCGATGCGCATCGTGACGATGCCCGTGAGCGGCTCGTACGCGCCGCTGTCGACGAGGTGCACGGCGATGTGCTCGGACGGAAGCTCGAACGGCGCGCCGGTTTGCGTCAGGCGCACGTGACTCATGCGCAGCAGCGGGACATCGCGGAACGACGCACGCCGGAGGCGCAAGGGCACGTCGACGTGCAGCCAGTCCGGGAGCGGGAGCGGCTGGTGATCGTGTTCGAGAGGGTGCCCGTGAGCTTCGTGGAGGAGGACGGATGCGGATCCGTTGAGCCAGAGGAACGGGAGCGCCCGGCGAGCCGCCGGGGGACCGGCCGGCGGACCCCCGGCTCTCCGCAGAAGCTCCAGATCCTTCTCTAGATGTGTTGGGGTGGTGACGATGGAGAACGGGCCGATGCGCACCGTCATCGCGGAGGAGGCACCCTCCGTCCCCACCTCCGCCACCAGGCGCACGATCGCGTCGCGGGGCATGACAGAACGGAGTCGTTCGAGCTCGTCCTCGCAGGCTGCGACGAGGGCGTCGTCGCGCGCATCAGTGGCGGTGATGGCGCCGGCGACCTGCAGGGCCTCACCGTGCTCGAGCAGCGATTCGAGCAGAGTTCCTCGTACCCACAACTCCTCCCGGACGGCGTGCGCGAATCGGGTCAATTCAATTCGTAGGTGAACTTCTTCGAAGCGGCCGTGTATCGCACGGTCAGACGATGCGAGCCGCCCGCATCGAAACGAGCGCCGCCAATCGTGTGCTGCTCGTTGATTCCCAGGGCGGGGACGCTGATCCACACCTGCACATCCGCATTCTTGGCGGGGAACTCCCGCGTGACGTCGATGGGGCGCGGCTCACGACCGGCGCGACGAAGGAAGCGCGCCGCCCGCTCATTGAAGAGTCTCTCGCTGGCGACGATGTCCCCGCCAATGCGCACGATCATGTTCCCATCCGTGAACGGGTGCGCGAAGACGGTGCGGAAGGTGACCGGCGCCGCAGCAGTCACTGCCGGCTGCGTTGCGGTCGTTTGCGGAACGCCGCCCGCAGTGGTTGTAGCGGGTGGGCGCCCCAGCGATTTCTGCTGGCGTGCCAGACGGGCTGCAGCCTCCGCCTTCTGCATCTCCTGCTGCGCCATGGCGATGTACTGCGCCGGCTCCGCGACGGTGGGATTGAGCGCCGCAGACTCCTGGAAGCGGGCGATTGCCTCGGGGTACTTCTTCTGGTTGAAGAACGTCAGCCCTTCCTGCAGTCTGGCCAGCGCCTGCGCGCGCTGCTGTTTGCCAACCTCTTCCTGCTGGCGGATCGCGTTCAGCTTCTGCATCGTGTACGCGACGTAAGGCGACTTCGGCGCGAGGCGCTGCAATTCCGCAAACTTCGGGTACGCGTCCGTCACTCTGCCCTTGGCGAGCAGCGTTGTTCCCTCGATCCGCAGCCGCTTCTCGCGCGCGACACGGGCCTCGGCTTGTGTGTCGACCGCGGGGATGTCGGCCTGCTTCGAGCGCATGACCACGATGCCGGCGAGCAGCGCAGCGACCATCAGCGCGACGATGGCGATGAAGATCGTCGGCGGGATGCGTCTTCTCCAGAGCGGCAGAGCACGGACATTCGTGAGAGTCTTCCGCAGTTGCTGAGCGACGGGTGCGGGCATCGGCCGAGCGACGGTTGGCGCGGTCGGTGAGACGCGAGGCGGCGCTGCCGATACGGGTACTTCGGTGGCGACCGGGCGTGTTGCCGCTCCGGCAGGCGTCGGACTCGGGTCGAGCGCCTCGGGGAACGGCACTTCCAACGTGCGGTCGCGCTCTCGCGTGACCATCGTCTCCTCGCCGATCGCCGGCGCCACCGGACGTGGCGGGCGCTCGCCTCGGATGACGTGGCGAAGGGCGATGGCGAGGTCGCGGGCCCGCTGGTAGCGCTTCGAAGGATCTTTCGCCAGACACTGGGCGACAATCTCCTCGTACCCCTCGGGGATCTGCGGGTTGATCTCGCGCAGCGTTGCAAACGGTTCGTGGACGATCTTGTACGAGATCGACGTCAGCGAGTCGCCGCCGAACGGTTTGCGGCGCGTGAGGCATTCGTAAAGGCAGATGCCGAGGGCAAAGATGTCGGTGCGGCCGTCGACGGGCGCGCCCTTGACCTGCTCGGGGGCCATGTAGTTCGGCGTGCCGAGGAACTGGCCGGTGGTGGTGAGGTTCGCGCTACTCGAGGCGATCTTGGCGATGCCGAAGTCCGTGATCTTGGCTCGCGTGCCATCGACGAGGATGATGTTTGCGGGCTTCACATCGCGGTGCACGATGCCTTTCGCATGCGCGAAGTCGAGCGCTTCGGCGACCTGCGCAACGATGTCGCCGATCTGCTCGAACGTCAGGGTGCGCCCCTGGTTCAACACCTCTTTGAGGTTGTGCCCCTCGACGTACTCCATGGCGATGAACGACACGGCACTGGCGTCGTCCTGGCCGATGTCGTGGACGGTCACGATGGAGGGATGGTTGAGGATGCCCGCCGCCTGCGCCTCGCGAATGAAGCGCAGCTGGAACTCCTTGGCCTCGTCGTCGTCCGCGTGCATGGCCACGCGAATCGTCTTCAGCGCGACCAGGCGGCCGATGACGGGGTCTTTCGCGAGATAGACGATCCCCATCGCCCCCTTGCCCAGCTCGCGAACGATCTCATAGCGACCGAGCTTCAACTGGGGGCGAGTCTCCGCGCCGGGATCGATGGGGGTCCCATGAGCCGCCAATGATAACTCCTCTGTCGCGGGTCGCCGGAGCAGAACACCTGCCGAAGGATCCGTCGGTGTCCCGCGCCGTGCCTCCGCTCCCGTCCTGCTTTCATCTATGATGTCACGCCTGCTCACGAAATCTCGTACGGAGTCAATCCCATGAAGGTTTACTCGGGTTCTGAGATCCGCAACATCGCGGTTGTTGGACACAACGACACCGGAAAGACCACGCTCGTGGCCCAGCTGCTCTTCAATGCGGGAGCCACAACGCGCATGGGCCGGGTCGAAGACGGCACGACGACCACCGACTTCGAACCCGACGAGATCGAGCGCAAGCACTCCATCTCCGCGGCCATCGCCGTCGCGGAATGGAAGGGCACGAAGCTGAACCTGCTCGACACTCCCGGCTTCGGAATCTTCATCATGGAGGCCAAAGGCGCCATGCGCGTGGCGGACGCCGCCGCGGTGGTGGTCAGCGGCGTCACCGGGGTCGAGGTCACGACGGAGAAAGTGTGGAAGTTCGCCGAGCAGATGTCGCTGCCTCGCGTAATCGTGGTGAACAAGCTCGACCGCGAACGCTCTTCGTACACGCGGACGCTCGACGCGTTGCAGAAAAAGTTCGGCAAGAACGTGGTCCCCATCCAGCTTCCCATCGGAGAGGAGAAAGACTTTCGCGGAGCGATCGACCTGGTGACGATGAAGGCGATGATCTACGCCGGCGACGGATCCGGGAAGTTCGAGATCAGTGAGATCCCCGCGGAGTCGAAGGCGGATGCCGACAGCTGGCGCGAGAAGCTCATTGAGAAGGTCGCCGAAGGCGACGACACGCTGATGGAGAAGTTCTTCGAGCAGGGCGGATTGTCACAGGAAGACCTTCACGAGGGCCTCAGGCGCGAGGTCGCACATCACCAGATCTATCCGGTGCTGCTGTCATCCGCCGGACACAACATCGGCGGACACGCAATCCTGGACGCCTTCGTCTCCCTCCTCCCCTCCCCTCTCGAGTCGAAGACGGTCGACGGCAAATCGATCAAGGGCGAGAAGATCACGTTCGACCGGCGTCCCGAGGCGTTTCCCGCGGCGATGGTGTTCAAGACGTTCTCGGACCCCTTCTCCGGACGGGTGTCGCTGTTCCGCGTCTACTCGGGCACGATGCAGTCCGACCACGCCTACTGGAACACGGGCCGCGAGCACGAAGAGCGCGTCGGCAAGCTGCAGGTCCTGCAAGGCAAGCAGCAGATTCCCGTTTCGGAGCTGCGTGCCGGCGACATCGGCGCCGTGGCAAAACTGAAAGACACCTTCACCGGCGACACGATTGCGGCGAAGGATCATCAGATCGTCCTCGAGCATGTTCACTACCCGGAGGCGGCCATCGCGTTCGCCGTGGAGCCGAAGGCGCGCGGAGACGAGGACAAGCTCGGCGCCGCGATCCACCGCATCATCGAAGAAGATCCCACCATCAAGTTCGAGCGCGACCCGCAGACCAAGGAGTTCCTGATCAGTGGCCAGGGACAGCTCCACCTCGAGATCGTGGTGGCGAAGCTGAAGAAGAAGTACAACGTGGACGTGCTGCTTCATCCCCCGAAGGTGCCGTATCGCGAGACGATCACGAAGCACGCGGATGCGCACGGCCGCCACAAGAAACAGTCCGGTGGCCACGGACAGTTCGCCGACTGCAAGATCAGCGTCGAGCCGCTCCCGCGCGGTTCGGACTTCGAGTTCGTGGACGAGATTTTCGGAGGCTCGATTCCGCGGCAGTACATCCCGGCGGTGGAGAAGGGCATTCAGGATGCACGGGTCAAGGGATACCTCGCCGGTTTCCCCATGGTGGACTTTCGGGTGCGGCTCAAGGACGGGCAGTATCACGATGTCGACTCGTCCGAGATGGCGTTCAAGATCGCGGGCTCGCTCGCGTTCCAGCAGGCCATGGAGCTGGCACGGCCGACTCTGCTCGAGCCAGTGATGCATGTCGACATCAGCGCGCCGTCCGAGTACGTGGGCGACATCATGGGAGACCTGAACTCACGCCGCGGGCGCGTGGAAGGCGTCGATGCGGAAGAGGACTCGCAGGTCGTACACGCGCGCGTCCCGTTCTCGGAGCTGCTGACGTACGGCTCGACACTCCGCTCCCTGACCCAGGGTCGCGGCAGCTTCCACATGGAGTATTCGCACTACGAAGAAGTGCCGCGCAGCCTCCAGGACAAGATCATCACGGAGGTGAAGAAAGCAAAGGAAGCGCACGCGGCCGCGCACTAGCGGCTTTTCGCTTCGCCGCGTTGCTGGTTGCTGGTTGCTGGTTGTCGGTTGTCCATGCAAAGTATCTCAAGAGCGCGAACTCACGACGCGCAACTCGTGATTGTTTGCAGCCGCTGGAGGCGGCGCGTAGGGTAGCCGGTGGTGCGAGCCCGGCGAGCGACCACCGGACCACAATCCGGCCTTGAAGATCGACCCCGGCAGGGGTCGCGGAGATCGCGCAGATCTCCTCCGACGGCGATGGCGACGCCACTCTGCCCGCGGTCGATATTCATTCGAGGCGCTCGTCGCGATGAGGGAGCGAAAGCGCCGGCGGCCGTGCCGGCCTATGGCCGCTTGCCATCCAACTCGTCGAGCATTCGCCGCGCGGCGACAGCGGTGGATTCCACCAGGCGCGCCCCGGGCGGCACGATCAGCACTTCCGCGGGGGCAAGCTCGCTCCCGACGCGCACCACGGTGTTGCGTACTTCGACGATCTCGCCCCCGGCATCCATCTGCACGATCTGCTCGAGCGGCAGTGCGTAATCGGCAACCGCATTCGCGGTCGTCGCGGTATTCACGACTGCGTGCCGCTGCTTCGATCGGAGAGACCCGACGACAGGATCGACGGTGACATCGCGCCGCGCGGGATAGGCGACGCCCAGCAGCACTTCCACCGCGTCACGGCTGAGCAGATGACGCTCGTCGCCCTTGACCCGCATCGCTGAGGCGTTCGTCCTGGGAGTTTCACTCGACGCGGCATCAGGCTGCCACGCCTTTGCCAGATCATCGAACGTTGTGACGCTGAAGGTGCCTGCCTCGAAGTCGATCTCGGTTACGACGCCTTTGTCGTAATCGGCGATCGCGGTCTTCTGCGCCGTCACGGATACGACGCGATTGCCGTGGCAGTACTCCTCCACGACCATCTTCCCTCCGGTGATGGGATCGGAGACCTCTCGCGTCAGATGCAGAGGCGCAGGGAAGAGCACCGCCAACAGAATTGCCAGGGCAAGCATGACGGCATTATGTCGGATTTCGCTCGGCGTCCGGGATCGGAAGCCACGACTGGATCTTCTTCTCGTCCACTTTCAGCCTGCGCCCGAAAAGCTTCTTCCAGGCCCCGAGCAAGCCGGTCTTCCAGAGGATGTACCCGCTGTATCCGGTGATGACGGAGAACTCGCCGAAGCGGAGATGCCGCAGTCCCTGCTTGATGAGCCAGGGGATGCGCACCAACTGGATGAGCACGGGATGCATCTTCTGCGGCTCGTTGAACGCGCGCACGTGAAGAAGGAGCCGGTCGAGCCAAGTCCGAGGGATGCGGTAGACGAGCAGGACGTACAGCAGCACGTTCGCGAGAGTCGGCCGCAGGGAGGTGTAGTTCGCGTTGATCTGCTCCAGATCGATTCCGTTTTCCTTCATCTGCTTCTCGAGCACGGTGTTGGGGATCACCCGCAGCGAGAAGATGTTCAGCGTGAACGGGCGCGCCAGACGCCACACCAGCTCCAGTGTGTCGATGACGTCCTGTCGCGTCTCCACCGGGTTGTCGACGATGATGTCGTAGGCCGGATTGATGTGGTACTTCGAGAACTTTGCGAGATCGCCCGCAGCGCGCTCGACGCGCGCGATCGGCGTCGGACGCCGGTAGAAATCGAGAATGCGCTGGCTGCCGCTCTGGATGCCCATGCGCACGCGGTTCATGCCCGCCCACGTCAGCACCTCGAGCTTGTCCTCCTGCACGTAGCTGGGGATGACCCCATAGACGCAGAAGTTGAGGCCGATCTCCTCGCGCCACCGCTTCGCGAACTCGGTGAGCTCGGGAAGAGGAATGGCCATGAAGCTGTCGTCGTGAAAGAGGACGGTGTTGAGATGCGGATGCACCTCGCGCGCGCGCTTGACCTCGTTCACGATGTACTCGGGAGAGGTGTGCCGGATGCGCTTGTAAAGAGGATCGTTCTTGATGAAGACGGTGTTGCCGCAGAATGTGCAATGCAACGGACACCCGATCGACCAGATGGCTTGATACGCGAGGCCGTTGTTCTGCAGATAGTCGGACAACACGATGCGGCGGAAACCGGCGCCCGGTGAGTAGATCCACTCCTCTCCAGCGTACTTCTGGAAGGGCATCACTTCGAGCTCGGCCGCGCTCATGAGCGGACGGAATCCGTTGCGCACGATCTGCCCGTCCTTCTGCTTGAACCAGAAGTTCTGAACCTTCGTGAAGTCCGCGCCACGCGTATAGAGGTCGAGCCACTCCGCAAAGGCCAGCTCGCCTTCTCCCACGCAGATCGCGTCGACGCTCGCCTCGATCGCGTTCTCCGGGTAGATGATCGGATGAATCCCGCCCCACATGATGTAGGCCTCGGGAGTCAGTTCCCGCACGCGCGCCACAACTTTCGTGGCGACGTCGGCGTACCCGGTCATGCACGACACGGCGACCAGTTCCGCGCCGGCGATTCCCCGGGCGATCTCATCGATCTGCTCCGGGCCGAACTTCTGCGCCGTGCCCATCTTCCGGGAGAACGACTTCCAGAAAGAGCGATAGCTGTTCGTCCCCACGTAGAAGAACTTCGTGTCGGGATTCACCCGCTCGACGAACGCCGCCATTTTCCGGTACCCGGTGGCGGTGATTCCGTCCTCGAAGGACACCATGTGGATCTTCATGCGTGCGGGACAACATAACATTGAGGCACCGGCTTCCCTCTACTTCCAGGCGTGCACGACTGCGCGATAGCGGTGGATTCCACCCAGCTCTGCGCGCACGCGCCGCGCCGCGGCATGAATGATCTGACCCACGCTCAATCCCTCCGCCCGCGCCGCAGACAGTTGGCGCATCCGTCCTGTTGCCCTGGCCGGCTTTCCCCGCACGATCTCCACGCGCGCGAAACCCGCCGCGCGGCAAATCCCGAGGATGGCCTTCTCATTCGGCACCCACCAGTTCGTGGGATCGTGATTCAGCTCCGCGCCTTCGAAAAACTCGAACAGCGCGCGCTCGCCGCTGCGCGGCACCTCCATCGCCTCCGTCTCGATGATCGCCATGCCGCGGGTTGCGAGAGCCACCCGCTCCAGAGCACGCAACGGATCTCGCAGGTGATAGAGAACGCCGAGGAAGAGCACGACGTCAAACGGCCCCCCAATGGCGTCGATATCGACTTCCTGAAAATCAGCCACGACCACCTCGGCTCGACTCCCTAGAACGTCGTGCGCGAGATCGAATCGGCGTTTCCCCGGCAACCCTCGAGGGTCCCAGGCCACGGACGACTCGATCTGTGAGAAAGGGATGTCGCCGAGATCGCGCAGCTTCGCCAGATCGAGCGACCAGACGAAGTGGTCGAGCGCGACCACGCGCGCGGCGCCCCTTCGCTCTGCGGTGAAGGTGTAGAAGCCGTCGTAGGCGCCGATGTCGAGCACCGACTTTCCGGCGAGATCGGGCAACTGCAGTGACGCCAGCTCCGCCTGGAGCATCGCCGGCGTCTTCCTCCCCGGCGTGCTCACTCCGTCGCCAAGGTCGATGGAGTGGAACCAGTCGGGGAGACCATTCACGGCCTCCTCGAGCTCACGCTTGTTCACTTTCGGGAAGGTATCACGGGCTCCGACGCCCCCCAGCCTGGAACGTTGGCGAAACACTTGCACTGCCGCGTCCGCATGGGAAATCTACTTTGGCTGATCATCGTCATCCTCATTGTGCTGTGGCTCGTGGGCGGGTTTGCTATGAACATCGGCGGCAACCTGATCCACATCCTTCTGGTGATCGCGATCATTCTGGTGATCTACAGGCTCGCGACCGGCCGTAAAGTCCTCTAGGAGTCTGCGCGGCAGAAACCGCTACTCAGACGACAAGCGTCGCGGTGGCGGAGCAACCAGCGCTGCCGGCCGTGCCGGCCTGGGCCCCCGGGATCCCTGCGCATCGACGCGCAGAACCGCGAGCGCGGCGTCGCGCTCGCGGACGTGTCTCTTCGCGAAGCGACCTTGAACGCGAAGGACGAGCGCGTCTTCGCGGGCCGCTGCCGACCCGGACGCTATACTCCACGCGCATGTCGGACCTCCGCCTCTTCAACACGCTGACGCGCGAGAAGGAAACGTTCATCCCCCTCATTCCTGGCGAGGCGCGGATCTACTCGTGTGGGCCAACGGTCTACGGCAATCCGCACATCGGGAACCTGCGCACCTTTCTCTGGAGCGACCTGCTGTGCCGCTATCTCGAGTACCGCGGCCTGCGCGTGCGGCAGGTCATGAACATCACTGACGTCGAAGACAAGATCATCCGCAACGCCACGGCCGCGGGGCAGGACATCTACGCGTACGTCGACCCATACATCGTCGCGTTCCACACCTCGCTCAAAAAAATGCGCATCCGCGCTGCGGACGCGTACCCGCGAGCGACGGACTACATCCCTCAGATGGTCGCGCTCGTGGATCAGCTCACCGCTCGCGGTCATACGTACGTTGCAGAGGGCTCGACGTACTTTCGAGTCTCGACACTCCCCGGCTACGGAAAGCTCGCCGGCGTGGAGATCGACACGACGAGCGAATACAGCCGCATCGAATCCGACGAGTACGAGAAAGAGTCTGCGCGCGATTTCGATGAAGTAGCCGCAGTCATACCGCAGCCACTACATCAGTAAATCGATAGGCCCCTTCACAGGCTCGGGGCCGCCCTTGGCGAAGTCATTGGTGG
>JANMSA010000327.1:0-2147 GCA_031388865.1 Acidobacteriota bacterium
CGGTGCCGATGTTCTCCACCAGACGACGCTCAGTGGCGGCGCGAAAGTCCGCGGCGACAACGTCACCGTCGCCGTGATCGACAGCGGCGTTTACTTCGATGACGAGTCGCGGTCGGTTCTCGCCGCTGAGCTTCTCGACGAGTTCCTGGGACAAGCGGACTTCGTCGAAAAGGCCTGCGCAAAACGGGTGGACGGCAGGACGGCCGGCAAGCAGAACGCCGACCATTGCTTCACCAATGCCTTCGACAGCCGTGACGGATATGGCCACGGCGTCCATGTCAGCGGCTCGATCACCAGCATTCTTCGCGACGAGGCGACGAATTCGTTCCTCGGAGTGGCGCCGGAGGCGAATCTTCTCAGCATCCGCGTCCTCGGCGACGACGGCACCGGCACGTATGAGTCGGTGATCCAGGGCATTCAGTATGCGATCAAGATGCGCTCCGAGTACGGCGTGAGGGTGATGAATCTGAGCCTGAGCGCGTACGCGACGGTTCCGTACTTCGTCGACCCGCTCAATCGCGCAGTCGAACAGGCCTGGAAGGCAGGAATCGTCGTCGTTGCGGCCGCTGGGAATACCGGCCCATTCGCGCAGACGATCACCGTCCCCGGAAATGATCCGTACGTCATTACCGTCGGCGCCTTGAGCTCCAATCGCACGCCGGGCTACTGGAGCGACGACGTTGTCGCCGGCTGGTCGGCAACCGGGCCGACGTTCGACGGGTTCGCGAAGCCGGACGTACTGGCGCCGGGATCTCAGATTGTTTCGTACCTGCACAACGATCCGACCGGCCTGAAGACGCAGAAGCTCGCGAAGCTTCATCCGGATTACTCTGCGACCACCTCCCTTTTCCGGATGAACGGCACGAGTATGGCCACGGCGATTACCTCAGGCGTCGTTGCGCTCATGCTGCAAGTCAGCCCGTGGCTCACTCCAGATCAGGTCAAGTACCGTCTGATGGACACCGCGCGTCTGTCCATCACGAGCAGCGGAGAGCCGGTCTATAACACCTTCCAGCAGGGACTAGGAAGAGTCTGGGCGCCTGACGCCGTGCTCGGAAAATCTGATCCTGCCGGTGCTGCGAACCTCGACATGGACATCGCGTCCGATCTCGCGCATGGCCACGCGACAGTCAAGGATCTCGCGTATCACTATCAGGGTCCCGTCCGTCGCATGACGAGCGACGACGGAACCTCGCATCTCTACTACGCGACAGAAAGCAACGGCACGACTCACGCTCTCGGCGTGACCCGGCTCGACGGAAAGTGGATGAGCGCGGACAGCGTTGCGCGGCTCACGTGGGGCGGCGCACGCATGACGTGGGGCGGTGGCCTGTCGTGGTCGGGCGACGCGGCGTCGTTCGCTTCCGCGCGCCTGACCTGGGGCGGAGCTCGGATGACGTGGGGCGGGACTCGGATGACCTGGGGCGGCGCCCGGATGACCTGGGCGGGAGCGCGGATGACCTGGGGCGGTGGTTTGCCATGGGCAGGCGGCCAGGCGTGGGGAACGGCTCGGATGACGTGGGGCGGCGGGACCGATGCCTACGGCGTTGCTCGCATGACGTGGGGCGGGTCGATCAGCGGGCGCGCCAGTACGAGCAACACGGTGTGGGTTGGGGATGACTGGGTTCCTCCCCGGTCGTCATTCGTACCACCGCCAGCCGCCACGAAGCCATGAGGCGAGTCGATTGGGCTGAGCGATGAGCAAATCGTCCACACTCCAGGTTTGTCGAGCGCTGAAGCAACAGGGACAGCTCTCAGCCGCTGTGCGCCATCTCGAAGACGCACTGCGCACGAGTGACCTGGCGAACAGCGAGAGAGTCGATCTCCTCCGAGAGCTCGCTGACGTTCATACGCGCACGGGCTCGTTCGATGCCGCGGTGGCTTCTCTAAACCTGGCGTTCGAGCTGGTCGGGGATGAAGAGGATCCGGGTCAGCGACTCGCCATTCGAGAGCGTGAGGCGTGGGTGCTGTTTCGCGGCGGGAAACTCGCTGACGCGCGAGCGATCGCCGAGGAAATGAAGATCGAAATGGCCATGAGATTGGCGCCGGATCCTGCTGTATTCGCCGGTCTCTGCAACACGCTCGGAGGCGTCGCCTGGCAGCAGGGACGACTTGCAGACGCTGCACGCGAAGTGGCGATGGCCGCG
>JANMSA010000940.1:0-1525 GCA_031388865.1 Acidobacteriota bacterium
GCGTCGACTTCTTAATGGGGGTCTTCTCCCAACTGAGTGGGTAAATCTGGCGTGATTTCAGAGTTCCGGCAGCATGCAGGTCAGGATTTTCAGGCGGAGATATTCGGGATCACGGAGACCACGAGGCCCGCCAGTGATCAAAGAAGCGCCGGGCCCAGCCCTCGCGCTGATAGTCCCAGAGCTGGCCGAACGACTCCTTCAGCATATAGTAGGCGGTGGTGAGCCGCTTGTTCGCGGCGAGGAGCAGCTTCAACGCCTGCCGGCCCTCCAGCGTGAGATGCTCGCGATGCGCTCGATCGGGAGAAGACCCGAAAAACCAAATCAACAGATGTGGTGAAACGATCAGGCGGATTTAGCGGATTCAGCGGATAAGGACCCCACCGGACCGATCGTCCCTTCAGTTGTGTTTTGTCTGATCCGCAGAATCCGTCACATCCGCCAAATCGTTTTCCAAATCTGTTGGCCGTGCCGAGCCTCGCACCCGACGCAGTGCTACCCAGGCGCGCCCTCCCGGCCGAACGTGTGCCCCAGAAAGGACAGCCCGACGCCTTCGTACCGCGCGGCCCTGATTCCATGCCAATTCACCCACTCGATCGGGAGAAGACCCCTTAATGGTACTCCAATCTCACGAGGGACATCCGATGACACCGCTCCGCTGGCGCCGTCTGCGTTTTCTGTCACTTTCGATCGCCTTGCTCCCAGGGTGCTTTTCGTATCAGACGCGGCGTGGTGCAGTGCTTCAGCCGAAGGCCGACGTCTCCGTTCGATTTGCCTCCCCCCGCACCGTGACGGTCACCCCATGGGACACGAAGGAGCCGGACCGCACCTGTCAGGAGACTCGCGTGACGGGGACGGTGTCGTCGATAACGGGCGACACGATCAGGCTGAGGCCGCTGCGGTATCCCCTGCACGCCGCGGCTGACGACCAGCCGTGTCTCCGCGGCCGCGCGGCACGCTTCGAACTCGGCGAGAACGACCAGGTCATGGTGCGCGGGTTCAGCGCTCGGCGCGTGGGAAGCTTGCTCGGAGTCGTCGCACTGTTCGTGGGATTTGCGGCCTACGCTGCGAGCCAGATCTGATGTGCCGGTGTGTCCTGGCCAACCGCTTGACCGGGATCGCTGGCGAGAGGCCGACGCAGGCGCCGCTACGTCGCCATCCGCGCTGATTCGGGCGCCGAGTCGCCGGTCGAGCCCAGCGCATGGGCGATCAGCTCACGGGCGCGCGCACAGATGTCGTCCAGCGACGGCGTGTGCGGGATCATGTTCCGCGCCCGCGTCCGGAGCTCGTCCATCGTCGGCAGGTGCGGCAGCCGCGCCTCGAGATGCGCCAAATCGAAGCTCGCCGCGAGCTGGCGCGCGATCCGTTCCACCGTCGCGCGCCCCAGCGGCCGCTCGTTGCGCACCACCTCGATGGGCGGCGCGCCGAGCTCGCGGACGATGCCCGCCCAGGCGAGTACGGTGAGGATGTAGAAGGTCGCGTCGACCTCGTACCACCGGAATCCCTGGCGCGCGGACCGCTGATACGC
>JANMSA010000974.1:0-3661 GCA_031388865.1 Acidobacteriota bacterium
CCGATTTGGGGAAACCATATCCGCGTAGCTCAGCTTCGATGAAGAGGAGATTGTTCTCGGCGACGCCAAGCGCTGGGCCGGCATGAAGAATGACGAATGCGATGCCACGTTCGCGCGAGGCGACCAGCGGTGCAATCCAACCGCCTTGACTGATACCGAATAGTCCGATGCGATTACGATCAATACCACGCTGTTTCTTCAGAAAGCGCACGCCAGAAAGAGCGTCACCCGCGAGATCGTGGAAATCTGCCCGCCTCCAGTTCCCCGTGGACTCCCGGACACCGCGTTTATCGTAGGACAGGACGGCGAGCCCTCGGCTGACGAAAAACCCGACCCAGGGATCCAGGAAGTCACGATCCTGGTCGTTCGAACCGTGAATCAACAGCACGGCCGGATGCGGTCCGGCACCGGCTGGGGTGGTCAGCTTTCCCGCGATCATCCCCCGCCCGCTGCGGAATCTGACCGGATGCTCCAAGGTCGCAATCCGGTCGACGTTGGCCAGCCCGGCGATCTCGTCATCGGTGGCGGGGACGAACCGCCCGGATGTGAAATCAAGCAAGTACGTGGGAAGACCGAATTCTGGAAACTTACCGACCCAAACGACCCGATCTGGAGAGGGCTGATGGAGCGTTGACAGAAGTAGCGCGACGAGAATGGTCATAGCGGCCGCTTTGAGCTGTGGTACTGAAGAACTACGTACGTCAAGGTCGGTTGTTGCAAACCACGGCCGTTTTTGCGGCATAGATCGGCGCCAAAGCGACGACGAGTCCCGCGAGGCCCCCGCACAGCTGAAAGACGCCATCTCGCACTTTCCCGTTCATGATTGTCTCGTACGATCGCCGGGATTTCGGGTTTCACCAGGGCTCAGTCTTTGTCTTCGTCGGTGGAGAGCGACAAACAGTGCCCTTGACCGGATGCGTCGATGAAGCGCTCAGTGAGAAGGGGAGCAATGGCCTCAATGGCGGAGGGGTGAGAGACGACCGACGCAACCTCGCCCGTCTTTCGGTTGACGTACACCGCCACCTCGTCCGCGAGAGCCTCAAGTTCACACTCGCTGGCTTGTCCCGCATGCCTCGCTGAGACCCGATTCCCTCGCCAGCTTCACCTTCATCGTCTAACCGAGTCAGACGGCCTCTCAGGGCTGACGCTATCGCGTTCCATGACGCTGAGCGTGTCAGCGATACCTCTGCTCGGGTGCGATCGCGTCAAGCGCCGAATCCCACTACAGCCACGATGAGACAATGTCGATACATCCACACGAAGCTCAATTCGCGTGCTTTCGTGTAAACGCGACGATCTCATCGATACCCTGTTGAGCCTGAGGGGTGGCGCTGCCGAGCAGGTGCCAGACGTGCACCATGTCATCATAGACCGAGAACTGGACATCGACGCCCGCCGCCTGGGCACGAGCTGAAAAGTCTCGCACCTGATCGAGCAACGCCTCGGCCCCGCCTGCCTGCACCAAGAGAGGCGGGAGGCCCGAAAGTTCGGCGAAAAGCGGAGAGATGTCGGGCCTTCGCGGGTCCGCACCGGCCAGGTATGCAATCGCGGCGAGCCGACAATGTTCCTCGCCGAGGAAGTCAAATCGGGCGTTCGTCTGGAAGCTGGTCCCCGAGCAACCGAGGTCAACCCACGGGGAAATGGCAACGCCGGCCGCCGGAAGAGGTTTTCCAGCGTCCCGCAAAGCCAATAGGGCGTTGAGTACCAAAGTACCTCCGGCCGAATCGCCTGCGAACACGATGCGCTTTGGCGGGATGCCCTGGGCCAGTAGGTAGTGGTACGCCGCAAGGGCATCCTCGAGGGCGGCCGGCACCGGATGCTCCGGCGCTAGACGGTACAAGAGCGCAAACGTTCGGGCCTTGATTGCACGAGCCAGCGCTCCGATGAGGTTGCCGTGACTGCGTAGCGAGCCGAACACGAAGCCTCCACCGTGAAAATACAGGAGGACCGGTCCGTCCATTTCCGGAGGCTCCAACCATGCCCCATCCACCCTTCCGAACTCGGTCTGCTGCTGAACGAACTGCGGGTCGATGCCGTTCGTTCGTAGAGGGCATAAAGCCTCGCTGACTTCGCGCCATCGCACGATTCCGATCCTGGGCATCACCGACCAACTACCGCGGTACGCCGCTATCAGCACCTCGAGACGAAAACTCCAGCCACGCCTACGCCGACGCCCGATCAACCGCCGCACCGTCGCCAGCAGCAGGGCGGTCAATGTGCCGCCAACAACACGCAAGCTGTCGCTAATTCGCGCGCGGACTCGCGGCTTAAGAATTTCTGGCGCCATCGCCTTAGGATCCCTCGTGAAGTCTGCCTAACGGATGCTTCGTAACCCCTTTAGACGTCGTCCATACTGCGCCTATTTCCGGTGCCTGCCGCATAACGTTCCGCTCCCGTTGGGCCGGAGTCGTCGCACGCGTCTGAGGGGTCTGCGGTTGCCGCCGCGTCCACACTCGCCGGCTGCGTTCGGGCACCCTATCCGCACCGGACCATCCAACGCATCGCGTCCTGCGGACTGCGGACTCTCCGGATCCGGCAACCGGGAACGAACCGGTATGATCCATCCATGACCGCCGCCACGGACACACCCATCGCTCACACCGACCCGGTGAACGCGCAGATCCTTGCGGTTTCCGAGGATCGCATCCAGGGGTTTGTGCGCGATCCCTTTGGGGAGATCGCCGCGCAGTCGGGCGTCGAGGTCGAGGTGGTGATGGAGCGCATCCGGGCGATGCTCCGCGGCGGCACGATCCGTCGGGTGCGGCAGACGCTGATGGCCACGAACCTCGCGGAAGGGGCGCTGGTGGCATGGCAGGTCCCGGGCGAGAAGCTCGACGCGGCGTTCGACTTCATGTTTCGCGAGGACCCCTTTTCGGGACATGTGGTCATCCGCTCGACGGACGCCGCCACGCCTGGGTCGAACTACCGCCTCTGGACGACGGTGAAGGTCCCACAGGGTTTCTCGATCGAAGAGCACTGCACTCTCCTGGCGCGGCTCACGGGAGCGGAGCACTTCCGCGTGATGCCGGCCAAGAGGATCTTCGCGCTGGGCGTCGGCCACGTCCGTCGGAAGGGAATGGAGCCCGGCAGCAAGTCCGAAGAGCTCGCGCAGGTGAAGGACACCGAGAAAGTCGCGCTGACGGACCTCGAGTGGCAGGTGCTGACGGCGGTCAAGCGCGAGCTCACTCCAGATGAGGTCTCGCGCGACCTGTGGGAGACGCGCGCGCGCGAGTCCGGCGTCCCGCTGGAGCAGTTTCTCGAGGTCGCCGAGGATCTCAACAAGCGCGGCGTCGTCGGGCGCTTCTCGACGTTTCTCGAACACGTGAAGCCGTCGCAGACGGGAGAACGTGTCACGCGTTTCAACGCGCTCTTCCACTGGGCCGTACCGCCCGGGCGCGAGCTCGAAGCCGGGCAACAGGCCGGCCGCTTCCACATCCTCACGCACTGCTACTGGCGCGAAGGAGGCCCGGAGTTCCGGAACGTGAACATCATGGCGGTCGCCCACGGCACGGAGAAGGAGATGGTGCTCGCCCACAAGCGCGCCATCGACGAGCATCTCGAAAGTGTCGGCATCCCTGTCTCCTACACGAATGTGTTCTGGGGCGGCCGCAGCGAGATCAAGCCCAGCGAGATCTCGCCGGTCGCCTATCGCGAGTGGCTT
>JANMSA010001062.1:0-3386 GCA_031388865.1 Acidobacteriota bacterium
CGAAGCTTCTCGACTTCGGCCTGGCAAAATATCGCCAGCAACTCGAGACGGGGCGACCCGAGGGAATCGCCGGCCTGGCCACCGAGCAGAAGAACCTCACCGCGGAGGGGACCATCCTCGGCACCTTTCAGTACATGGCCCCCGAGCAACTCGAAGGTGAGAACGCGGACGCCCGCACCGACATCTTCGCCTTTGGAGCGGTGCTCTACGAGATGGTCACCGGCCGTCGCGCCTTCGAAGGAAAGACGCGAACGAGTCTGATCGCTGCCATCGTCGATCGCGATCCTCCCCCGATCTCCTCGCTGCAGCCGCTCAGCCCCCCCTCCCTCGAGCGCGTAATCCGAACCTGTCTGGCCAAGGACCCGGAAGACCGCTGGCAGACCGCCCATGATGTTCTTCTGCAACTCCGCTGGATTGCGGAAGCCGGTTCGCAGGCCGGCGTGGCCGCACCGGTGACGGCGGGAAGAAGAAGGCGCGAACGATGGATATGGGCCACGTCCGTCGCCGCGCTCCTGGCAGCAGGAACCTTCGCAGGCCTCTGGCTGAGCGAAAAAGCCACCCACCCGCTTCCTTTGACCTCCTCGTTGAACCCGCCGCCTTCAATGAAATTCTCTCAGTCCGGAGTGGCTCTCTCTCCTGATGGATCCCGCCTGGCATTCATCAGTTCCGGCACGACGTCATCTGAAGGAGATCGAGACGAACCGCGCATCCATATCCGCCACCTTGGCGACGGCACCATCACCTCCCTCCCCGGCACGGAGAACTCTTCTAAGCCGTTCTGGTCGCCGGACAGCCGTCACCTGGCGTTTTTTTCAAACGGGAAACTGAAGCGAATCTCCGCTTCGGGGGGAGTCGCGCAGACCTTATGCGCTGCCGAAAGCCCGCGCGGCGGCACGTGGGGACCCGATGGAACGATTGTCTTCACGCCGATTTTCCGTGACGGATTGTTCAGGATCTCCAGCTCTGGCGGCGCCGTCACACAGCTCACCCGGATCGACCCGAAGAAGGGAGAAACGAACCATCGATGGCCTTCGTTTCTGCCCGATGGAAAACATGTCCTCTTTCTCGCCCAACGGGCCGAGGGATCCGCTCCAGACGACCCCTCCACCATCGAGATCATTTCACTCGAAGGGGGGGAACGAAAGGAGATCCTCCGCGCGAACTCCTCGGTGTTGTACTCCGGTGACGGCTCCATCCTCTACTGGCGGGAGGGAAACTTGATTGCTCAGCGGTTCGACCTGAGTAAGCTCTCTGTCGAGGGAGAACCTTTCGCCGTCGCTGCGGGGGTGTCGTATGGCGGGGACGAGTACGTCACTGCGTCCGTCTCCACCAATGGGATGCTCGCTTACCTGACCGGGGGAAATCTCCGCGAGACGCGCCTGACCTGGGTCGACCGCGCCGGAAAACAGCTGGCCACAGAAGCAGATGTGGCCGCGTACGTGGACCCTGCCCTCTCCCCCGACCGCAAGCGCGTCGCAGTCGAGCTCAATGAGGGAAGCGATGACATCTGGACCCTCGATCTCGAAAGGAAGACGCGCTCGCGGATCACCAGTGATCCGGGAGATGAGTTCTCACCAGTCTGGTCGCCGGACGGGGCCCTCATCGCGTATGGCTCACATCAGCCTCCTTTCGCCATCTCAACGGTCCCCTCCTCGGGAGGCGACGGCAAGCGCCTCTGGACTGGAGATGAGCCGGTTCCTTTCGACTGGTCGTCCGACGGCTGGATTCTGATTACCTACAACGACTCCAGACTGCTAAGGAACATCGGCGCTGTTTCAGCGCGAGACGGCAGTTTCCAGCCGCTCGTCCAGACCCGCTTCGCCGAGAGCGTGCCCAGATTTTCTCCCGATGGAAAATGGATCGTCTACATGTCGGACCAGTCCGGGCGGGATGAGATCTACGCTCGAGCGTTCGGGGGAGGGCGCGCCTGGCAGATCTCGGACGGCGGCGGCTTCAGTCCGCGCTGGAGCCGTGACGGGAACGAGATTTACTACTGGGCACCGCAGGACCGATTGATGGCAGCCGCCGTCACGATGTCCCCCGATTTCAACGCAGCAATCCCCACGCCTCTGTTCCAGGCCTCAGGGGTTTTCGACTACGACGTGTTCGACCGCAATCGGTTTCTGTTGAGCCTGCCGGCACGCGAAGAGGAAGCCATCTCCGTCACGATCGTGCAGAACTGGGCGATGCTGCGGAAAGAGTGAAGCGCCGAGCGAGCGGCACTCGTGCCGGCTGACTGGGATTTAGGATTGGGGATGAGAGACGTACGCGCGTCGTCTCAATCCTCAATCCTCAATCCTCAATCCTCAATCCTATAGAATCCCCCCCGCTATGGCCCAACCTGAACCCAACAAGATCATCTATTCGATGGTCGGTGTGTCGAAGTTTCACGGCAAGAAACAAGTCCTGAAAGACATCTACCTTTCCTATTTTTACGGCGCAAAGATCGGCGTCCTCGGCCTGAACGGCTCCGGAAAATCGTCGCTCCTGCGCATTCTGGCTGGTCACGACAAGGACCACCTCGGCGAGACCGTCGTCTCGCCCGGCTACACCGTCGGTCTCCTCGAACAGGAGCCGAAGCTCGATGACACGAAGACCGTTCGCGAGATCGTGGAGCAGGGTGTGCAGCCGGTGATGGATCTGCTCAAGGAGTTCGACGAGATCAACAACGCCTTCGGCGATCCCGACGCCGACATGGACAAGCTCATGGACCGGCAGGGAAAGGTTCAGGACAAGCTCGATGCCGCCGGCGCGTGGGACCTCGATTCCAAGCTGGAGATGGCGATGGATGCCCTCCGTTGCCCGCCGCCGGAGACTACCGTCGCCACCCTGTCCGGCGGCGAGAAGCGGCGCGTCGCGCTCTGCCGCTTGTTGCTGCAGGCCCCGGACATTCTGCTCCTCGACGAGCCCACCAACCACCTCGACGCGGAGAGCGTGCAGTGGCTGGAGCAGCACCTGCAAAAGTACGCGGGAACGGTCATCGCCGTCACGCACGACCGCTACTTCCTCGACAACGTGGCGGGCTGGATCCTGGAGCTCGACCGCGGCGCCGGAATCCCGTGGCAGGGCAACTACTCATCGTGGCTCGACCAGAAGAGCACCCGCCTGGCGCAGGAAGAGAAGTCGGAATCGCAGCGGCAGAAGACCCTGCAGCGCGAGCTGGAGTGGATCAAGATGTCGCCAAAGGCGCGTCACGCCAAAGGTAAGGCGCGCATCAATGCCTACGAGGAGATGCTCACCGAAGAGACGAAGGAGAAAATCCAGGAGCTGGAGTTGTACGTCCCGCCCGGTCCCCGTCTCGGCAATGTCGTCGTCGAAGCGGATGGCGTGCGCAAGGCGTACGGCGACAAGCTGTTGATCGATGAGATGGAATTCAAACTCCCGCC
>JANMSA010001065.1:0-1703 GCA_031388865.1 Acidobacteriota bacterium
CTGGCCGCTGGCGCGCATGGCGCGACTGCTCGATCGGAAGGGCCGCGACGTCAGCAATTTGCCGCTGTCGTTTTACCGCGACCGCAGTTTCTACGTGATGCGCAACGACGCTCTCGACCGCTTTGGCACGCGCCTCGAGCAACGTTTCACCCGCGCGCAGATCACGCGCATGCTCACCGACGCCGGCCTCGAGCGCATCCGCTTCAGCGACACGCCCCCGTACTGGTGTGCGCTGGGCTGGAAGCGCTAACGCCAGGAATGGATCGAGCGCGGCGAGGAGGTACTGAGCCTTCAGTGGCCGACAACTGATTTTCCCGTCGGAGAAAAGGGCTGAAGCATTGAGCCTGTAACAGGCACGACCCCGAGACCCCCAGTGGGCTCGCTATCCGGCAGAATCCAGCCGACTTCGCTGTCTGCGATTTGAACGATCTCCACCCGAAGTCGCTTCACGGGTACTCCGGCATTTGCGCACTCCTCGACGAGCGAGCGGAGCCTGGCCAAGGGAATCTTCATCGTGGACAGAAAAAGTTCTTCAGCGCGCGTGGAGCGAGAGATCTCTGCCAGTCCTCGTTCTCCCTGGAACACCGGCAAGCCGTGCAGGACCTTGCCGGATTTCATGGGATCGTCATCCACAAAGGCCACCGGAAGATACTGCAGCTCACTGTTATTCAGAAGCTCGCGGTAAGTGAGCTCTCCGCCATCTCCGGCTCCGAAGATAAGAACTCTCTTCCCGGTTCGGGCGTGCGGCGCGGGCATTACTTTCCTCAGAACCCGGAAGGCAAAGCGACTGCCGCTGCAGAGGACAAGCAGAATGAGACCGTCGAGAACAAAGGCCGTCCGCGAAAAGCCATCAAATCGGAACGCGAAAACAACGAGCAGGACGCTCAGAACTGAGCTAAGGGTGACCGCTTTCGCAAATAAAACACCGTCGCTCAGGCTGGCGTAACGCCAGATTCCACGGTACATCCCAATTACCTGGAATGTGAGGAGCTTGACCGCCACGATGGCCGGAAGCGTTTTCAGAAACAGCTGCCAATCCGAGGAAGCAGATCTGGCCGGACCAAAAAGGAAGGCGTAGGCGGCGTAATAGGCCAGAACGATAAAAACGACGTCGAGAGCAACCTCGAAAATCCGACGCTTGTAGGAGAGATCGAGCAGAAAGGAGACCAGCGGTTTCTGCTGGGCCGCCGAAACCTCGGCTTCATCGTAAACGCGGACCTTGGCCAGATAAACGCCGAGAAGCGCCAGGATGACACTGAAGCACGCGATCGCCGCCAGGCTCACATCCAGTTCCAGCTGGCGAACGAGCAGGGCCAGCACTCCCGCCAGAGACGCAAACCCGTAAAGCATCCAGACGGCGTGCCTTTCCGAGAGGCCCAGCGCGACCAGCCGGTGGGAGGTGTGATCGCGTCCCCCCTGGGAGGCCGATCGGCCCGACATCTTTCGCATCACCGTTACAAACGTGGTGTCGAAAATCGGGATGCATAGAACGAGAACGGGTACGGCCAGGACCGCGACGACGCTGCGGGAGCGGCCGCCGCCACCCTGCGCACTGAGCAGAGCCGTGCTGGCCAGAAAGAACCCCACGAACATCGAACCGCAGTCCCCCATGAAAATGGAAGCGGGATTGTGATTGTAGATAAGAAAGCCGAAGAGACTCGCGGCGAAGATCACCAGCATCATATCTTCGCCTGACTGCCCAT
>JANMSA010001078.1:0-17161 GCA_031388865.1 Acidobacteriota bacterium
CTCACGGCGTTCCGAAATTCGGCGGAGCGCACCATCGCGCTCAACCCGATGGATGGAGGCACCACGGCGTTTGTCGGCCACTTGATGGCGTACGCGGGGGACTGGGAACGAGGCTGCGCGCTGGTGGAACACGCCAGGCAACTCAATCCCAATCATCCCGGATGGTACTGGTTCCCCGCGTATTTCGATGCCTACCGCAAGCGGGATTACCGCGGCGCTCTCGAGGCCGCCCTGAAGATCAACATGCCGGGCTACTTCTATGCGAGCGCCGTGATCGCAGCCGCGTACGCGCAGCTCGGTGAGGGGGAAACGGCGCGCGTTGCCCTGCTGCAGCTCCTGGCACGGAAGCCTGACTTCGCCGCAGCCGCGCGCGAGGAGCTTGGAAAGTGGTTCGGCCCCGGCGAGCTCCTCGAACACTTTCTGGACGGTCTCCGCAAGGCGGGCCTGGAGATTGCTCCCCTGGAGGACGCCGCAGCCCCCGCGCCCGACCGCGCTCGTTCTTCTGCGGCCGACTCGGGCGCCGCCCGCGCCGAGGAAGGTTTCTGGGTCGCGGTGCTGCCGTTCAAATACAGCGGCAACAATGCCGATCTCACGGCTCTGGCAGATGGACTGACCGAGGAGATTGTCACTGGCCTATCGCGATTCTCGTACCTGCGAGTGATCGCGCGCGGTTCGACCGCGCGATTCAAGAACGAGGCAGTAGATATCCGCTCTGCCGCCAAGGAGTTGGGCGCGCGCTATGTCATGGAGGGAAGTCTGCGCCAGGCAGGCTCGGCGCTGCGTGTGGCCGTGCAACTGGTAGACGCCACCACGGGCGTGCATCTGTGGGCCGAAAACTATGAACGCACTTTCAGTCCGGAATCTGTCTTCGACTTACAGGACGAGTTGGTTCCGCGCATCGTCTCCACGGTCGCCGATACAAACGGGATTCTTGCCCGGAGCATGAGCGAGGCGGTACGCAGCCGCGATCCCGAGCAGTTGACCCCTTACGAGGCGGTGCTGCGCAGCTTCGGCTATGGACAACGGGTCACCCCCGAGGAGCTCGCTGCGGCGCGGTTCGCCCTGGAGCTGGCAGTGCGGAAGGCGCCGGCTCATGCCGATGCCTGGGCGATGCTTGCGTGGCTCCACCTCCAGGACTACGCGCAGGGATTCAACCTGCAGGCTGATTCGCTGACGAGCGGCCTGACCGCCGCGCAGCGTGCCGTCGATGCGGCTCCATCCAATCACCTGGCCTGGTTTGGTCTGGCTCAGGCGCATTTCTTCCAGAAGGAATTCCAGAGCTTCCGGAATGCGGCGGAGCGGACCGTCGCACTCAACCCAATGGACGGCAACTCCATCGCTTTTCTCGGCGAGTTGCTGAACTATGCGGGCGACTGGGCGCGCGGCCTCGC
This sequence comes from Acidobacteriota bacterium, assembly GCA_031388865.1. Classification (GTDB taxonomy): domain Bacteria; phylum Acidobacteriota; class Thermoanaerobaculia; order Gp7-AA8; family Gp7-AA8; genus QHVT01. Next base: position 1,392 of record JANMSA010001078.1, read on the forward strand.
GCTGGCAGGGCGCGCCAAGCAGCTCAATCCCAATTATCCAGGGTGGTACTGGTATGCCGACTTCTACGACGCGTACCGCCGGGGTGACGATCGTGGTGCGCTCGGCTTCGCGCTCAAGGTCAATCTGCCGGGCCAATGGTTCTCGCACGCGGCGATGGCCGCTGCGTTCGGGCAGCTGGGGGAAGCTGATGCCGCCAACAAAGCCGTGCGGGATCTGCTCAAAGTGCGGCCCGACTTCGCCGCCACCGTGAGGAAGGTTCTGGAGAAGTGGTGGCAGCCCGAGTATATCGAGCGCATGATCGACGGTTGGCGCAAGGCGGGGTTGGAGATTGCCGGCGAGCAATCATCGGCGGCGCCCGCGTCGCGCGATACGCCGTCCGCGCAGGTCTCCATCGCGGTCCTGCCGTTCTCCGACATGAGCGCGGCGAAGGATCAGGAGTATCTCTGCGAAGGGATGGCCGAGGAGATCATGAATGCGCTGGTGCAGATCGACGGGATCCGCGTCGCGTCCCGCACCTCGGCGTTCCGCGCGGGGAAAAGCGGCGGCGACCTGGCCTCCATCTCCCGTGCGCTCTCCGTAGGCCATGTGCTCGAAGGCAGCGTGCGCACCACGGGCGCCCGGCTTCGTGTGACGGCGCAGTTGACGGAGGTTGCGAGCGGCTACCAGCGCTGGTCGGAGCGGTTCGACAGGGAGGCCATCGACGTCTTCTCCATTCAGGACGAGATCGCCGCGGGCGTCGTCGACGCCGTGAAAGCGCGCCTCACGCACGGCACGCGAACCGTTCACGCTCGACCGCAGGCCCTCAACCTCGAGGCCTATCGCAGCTACCTGAAGGGCCGCTACCTTCGGGGGAAGGAGGACTTCTTCGCGGCCCGCGCGGCCTTCGAGGAGGCCGTCCGTCTCGATCCTGCGCACGCACCCTCGTGGACCGGCCTTGCGGAGATCACCGTGCTCTCGGCCCACATGGGCATGATCCTTCCTCGCGCTGCGTGCACCGCCGCGAGGAAGATGCTGGCGACGGCGAAAGTGCTGCAGGGAGAATCGGCGGACGGTCTCCATGTCGAGGCGTTCGCGGCATGGCTGGAGCGCAGGTGGGACGCGATGGAGACGAACTGGCGCCGGGCGATCGAGCTTCAGCCCGATCACGTTCTGGCGTTAGGCTCGTTCGCGATCAGCCTGTGCGCGCGACGAAGGCTCGACGAGGCGCTGCCTCTCTTCGAGCGCGCGCGGGAAGTCGATCCGCTCGCATCCTTTCCCTACACCCTGGCCGGATGGGGACTGCTGATGTGCGAAAGGCCGGAGGAAGCGCTGCGCAACCTCGAGGACGCGCTCACCTTCGAGAAGGAGGACGCCTCGGCCATCGGCGCGCTGTGCATTACCAACGTCGCCATGGGGAGACTCGAGGATGCCATCGAGGCCGGAGAGCGCGGTGTTGCGGTGACGCATCGCGCGCCATTCTTTCTAGGCATCCTAGGATGGGCGCTCGCGGCGGCGGGGAGGGAGAGCGAGGCGCGGACGATGCTCGAAGAACTGCGCGCCCGACCGGCGGGCTCGCCCACCGTCGTCTCGGAGGTCTGGCTGCTCGGCGCGCTTGGCGAGGTCGATGATGCCTTCGACGTGCTCGCACGGGCAGAAGAGGAGTACCAGGGCCTCGTGTCCTACACGGGGTTGCCCGGATTCGACGCGCTCCGCTCCGATGCACGCTTCGCGGCGCTGCTGGGGAGGCTGGAGCTTGTCGCCCGCGTGAGGTGAGCGCCGGGGATTGGTAACGTCCTGGAAGGCTTCTGAGCGAGAGCTCGGGAACGCGGACGATCGGTCGCAGCGCGGGGCGGTAGAGTCCAGTTTCCCCGACGGGATTGAGAATGGTCGGAACACTCCGGATCCATCTCAGACGCATCGTGCTGGCGGGGGCTGCATCCTCTTTGCCGTAGCCTCTCCTGCTGCGAGGATATGAAGCGCGATGCAGTGTTCACCCGAAACTTCCGTTGAGCCCTGGCAAGGTCAGCGAGGCTTCAAGCCGCTTTGCCAGTTCACGATCACGGTCACTGGCGCACCCGGTTCATCGAACACCATCGTATTGATGAGAAATCGTTGACCGTCGGCGGAGACGTCATACGAGGTCTCACCGGTGTAGCGTGCCCGAGTCTGAAAGAGTGCTTGTGGAGCGGTGACGGTGAATTGCTCATCGCCGAAGGATCCTCATTTGATCATGGACTCGGTCCAATTCTGGACCAGAGTGATGACCGGAGTCGTTTCCGGCCTCACGTAGGTATTGACGATGAAACGCTGTCCGTCGGCGGAGAGATCGTACGGAGTTCCGCGCGCGAAGGTCTCCTTCATGTGCACCGAGAAAAGGCGCTGCGGAGTGCCGGCAAGGAACTCCCCATTGACCAAACCCACCTTCACGGCAGTCAGCATTCCGCCGGGTGCGACGTAAACGATCTCTCGCCCATCGCCACTCCAGCGCGGCCAGTCTCCACCCTCGGTTGAAATCTGCCACTTCTCTCCACTGAGACTGGCTGTCTGGATGTAGACCTCGCTGCGGCCTGACTCTTGGGTCGAATGAACGACCCACTTTCCATCCGGCGAAAAACAGGAATCGAAGACGCGGAAGGGTAGATCGGTCAGCATGGTCGGTTGCCGCTGAGGCATGGAAAGGATTCCGACGTCGCCACTGACCTCGAACAACAACCGCCGCCCATCGCGGGACCAGTCGGTCGGCCTGGCCGTTTCATTCTTGACGTAGAGCCGTTCCCCGACTGACGATCCAGAAAGAGATTTGAGATAAATGCCGCCGGCGTTCTTCTCATTCTTGTTATAGGCAATCCGACGATCGTCGGGCGACCATACCGGACTATTCTCGTCGACCGAGTCGAAGGTGAACCGCCTCGCCGTTCGGCGCTGCAGATCGAAAATCCAGAGGTCTTCGGTCTGCTGCACCATCGAGAAGGCCAGAGACTTCTGATCGTGGGAGAGAGCAGGATTCCCGTAAACCGCGGGCTTTCCGATCACGTCGAGCTGCTTGCCAGTGCGATCGAACCAGACCAGCTGCGAATCCTCGGAGCTGGCGCCGCTTTGGAACGCGAGCAGCCCGTTGCCGGAGACCGAAAACACTCCCTGTTCCCGCGCCGTGTACTGCACATTCTCGGCGATCGGGACAGGATCGCCCTCCAGAGCCAGCCGTTCGGTATTGAAAGGCTGCGCCATCACCGACTTGTCGCGCCAGAAAAGGAGATGACCATCGGCATACGCCTCCGACGAATTCGCACGCATCAGTGTTGTCCGTTTCTTGCTCTTCAGCGAGACCATTTCGATCGTACTGTCGTCCTGAGCTGCACCCCCTTCGGCCCGCTGTACGAGGAAGAGAACGTGCTCCTGGTCAGGAAGCAGCCACGGCCAGCGGTGACTGATCTCCCGGCGGCCGGGATCGAGATGGGTCAGCACCGCGGGCGAGCCATCCGCGGCGGAAATCGTATACAGGCCCTCTCGGAAATCTCGGTTGAAAACAATGATGCCGCTCCGGCTCCACGAGCCGCCTCTCGGAGTGGCGGCGTTACACAGCGTCTGCGCAGGCCCGCCCGAGGCGTCGATCTTCTTGAGTTTGCCGCCGGCGAAGAATCCCAGGTAGCGACTGTCCGGCGACCAGAATGGATTCTCCGCCCCTTCTGTCCCCTCCAATGCTTTTGCGCTGCCAGCGTCGAGGCGGCGGAGGAAAAGAAGACGATTCCCGGCAGCGTTGTGCGCGACGAAGGCGATTTTCGAACCATCCGGGGAAAGGACGAGCGCTCCCAGGCCGGGGGCGAAGTCGAAGCTCTCAGGCGGGAGAATCGTCGACCGGATGACCGGCCTGTCCGCGCTCGACCCTCGCTGCCAGAGAGCGGCGAACGTGATTGCTGCGAGGCCCGCGACCAATGCCAGGGAAAGCAGCAGGGCTTCACGACGGCGGAGGCGAATCTTTGGCAGAGCCGTCGCCTCGCCAGAGATTCTTGTCTCACTGATCCAGCGCAGCTCGTCGGCCAGGTCATGCGCGGACTGCCATCGATCATCGGCGTCCTTGGCCAGGCATTTCCGGATCACGTGCTCGAGCGAGGGTGGGGTCAGGGGCTGGATCTGGCTCACCGGCGGCGGATCTTTTTCCACGATCGCGGCGATCAGACTGCCCCGGGTCTTACCCTCGAAGGCTCTGCGCCCGGTGATCATTTCGTAGAGCACCGCGCCAAAAGCCCAGATGTCGCTTCGCGAATCCGCCTCAGCACCTTCGAGCTGCTCTGGGGGCATGTACTGAAACGTGCCGAGGATCGTTCCCTCTGCAGTCAGTTGCTGCGCGGTGGCGAGGTTCGACCCGGTGCCCACCGCGGGCTGCTGACCTTTGGCCAGACCAAAGTCGAGCAGCTTGGCTCCCTCTTTGATCAGCATCACGTTGGACGGCTTCAGATCGCGATGCACGATTCCCTGGCGATGAGCTTTGTCGAGGGCAGTGGCGATTTCGATTCCGATCTTCAGCGCCTGGGTGAGAGGCACAGGCCCTTTGGTCAGTCGTTCCGCGAGCGTCTCCCCCTCGAGGAGCTCCATCACCAGATAGTCCGTGCCATCCTGCTGGCCAACGTCGTAGAGCTGGCAGATGTTAGGATGATTGAGTGAGGAGATGCTTCGGGCTTCGCGCTCGAAGCGGAGCTTGAATTGCGCATTGTGCGCGAGCTCGGCCGGGAGAATCTTGATGGCCACGCTGCGGTCGAGCCGTGTGTCGCGCGCGCGATAGACCTCCCCCATGCCACCCGCTCCGATGGGCGAGACGATCTCGTACGGTCCGAGCCGCGTTCCTGTCACGACCTGCATGCCGGTATCGGCAACATCATCGCCCATGGGGAAGCAGCCGCGCAATGTGGCGGCCGTCTTCAGCGCGGCGAGGTTCGCCGGTCAAGCCGGTTGTACTCCCACTTCCTGGTATTTCAAATCGCCGCTCAACGCGTGCTGTTTCGCCGCACCGAAATCAAGAGATGCCGCTCAGGAAGCAGGTTCGCTGCGAAGCGGGTGAAGACTCGAGTGTTTGCGCCTCCTATCACCGCTTCCGGACTCTTCGAATCAGTTCACAACGACGTTCAGACGGCCGGTGGACTGAGACGGGTCGGGAGCTTCTACGATCGGAATCCGTCCGTCGCGGCTGATGTCGAAGTCGGCGAGGTTTCGCTCGAAGAGTCGCTGCGGTGTGGCCGCGGAGAATGTCGGGTCCGACTTCACCGCCCCGCTCATCAGCTTCGTCCCTTTCATGTACACGATCTCATCCGGCCGGACCCAGCGCGCCTCGGTCCCTCCTTCGTTCGAGATCTGCCAGCGTCCTCCAATCCGGTCCTTTACCGTTGAGCGAAGGCGGTTGAGCGCCGCGCTGCTGATCCTCGTGCAGAATTTCGGGGCACGTTGCGGCAACCCTCTGTGGCTACGCATTACAATTGTCTGAAACGTGACCATCTCCGCAGGCAGCCGGCTTGGACGGTACGAGGTGCGCTCGCCCCTCGGTAAAGGCGGGATGGGGGAGGTCTGGCTCGCGTATGACCACGATCTCGACCGCGAGGTCGCCATCAAGGTCCTGCGAGACGGGCCGCTCGAACCCGATCGCCACCGCCGCTTCGTGCAGGAGGCCAGAGCCGCCTCGGCGCTCAATCATCCCAACGTTGCCACCGTCTACGAGATCGGAAGCGCCGGCGATTTGCGCTTCATCGCCATGGAGGTCGTGGAGGGTGAGACGCTTCGCGCGCGCATCGCACGCGGCGCGCTGCGCCCCGAGGAGGCGGTCGAGGTCGGGCTACAGATCGCGGCGGCGCTTGCGGCCGCGCATGGGCACGGCATCATCCACCGCGACATCAAGCCGGAGAACATCATCATCCGGCCCGACGGCTACGCGAAAGTGCTCGACTTCGGTCTCGCCAAGTTGCGCGAAACTCACGATTCCGCGACCGCCGTGCGCACCGGCACCGGCGTAGCCCTCGGAACGATCGGGTACATGGCTCCCGAGCAGTTCACCAGCTCCGACGTCACCGCGGCGGCGGACGTTTATTCCCTCGGCGTGGTGATGCACGAGATGGTGCACGGGCGAAGGCCGCAGTCGCCCGGCCCGCACCCCGCGGGGATGCCCCCCAGACTGGAAGCGGTGATCAACAAAGCGCTATCGACCGATGCAGGCCAGCGATATCCCTCCGCTGTCGAAATGCACGAAGCGCTGCGCAAGATCGCCGTCGTGGCACCGCGCTCTTCGCTGTCGCGCCGCCTTGCGATGATTGCAGCGGCGGCGGCCATCATCCTCGCGCTGGCCGGGTGGTACTTCATTCGCGTCCAGCGTAACGAGGACGCCGTCGCGCTCATTGACGAGGCAGAGCAGCTCGTCGCGACGCGCAACTGGCCTGCAGCTTACGACAATGTGATGAAGGCGGCCACGATCGTGCCCGACGACGTGAGGCTGCCGGATCTCATCACCAGGCTGACGCAGAAGGCGTCGATCATCACTGATCCGCCTGGTGCGACCGTGTGGATCCGGCGCTTCCGCGGTCCAGCGACACGTGTGCGCATGGGAACGACACCGCTGGAGATGCCGCGGCTCATGCGCGCCGACTATCTGGTGACAGTGGAGACGAAGGGCCACGCTCAGGCGACGCGCCCGCTGTCGATCGCACCGATCTGGCTTCGCGACTTTGAGTTTGCGCGGATGCCGGGGACGCTGCAGATCAAGATGCTCGAAGCGTCGAAAGTGCCGGCGAAGATGGTGTTCGTGGCCGGCGGGCCGTATCGCCTGCAGGGCTGGTCGCGCGCGAGCGATCGATCGGTCGATCTCGGCGATTTCTTCATCGATCGCTACGAAGTCTCGAATTCCGACTACGCGGCATTCGTCCGGGAGGGCGGATATCGACGGGCCGAGCTGTGGAACGGGCAGCAGGCCGATCGCTTTCAGGACGGGACCGGTTTGCCCGGACCGCGCAGTTGGTCGGGCGGCGCGCCCGCGGCCGGCCGCGAGAATCATCCCGTCACCGACGTCACGTGGTTCGAAGCGGCCGCGTACTGCCGGTGGCGCGGAAAGAATCTTCCGACGATGTATCAGTGGGAAAAGGCGGGACGTTATCCCGGGACACGCGGACCGGTGACGAGCTTTCCGTGGGGATTCGTCCCGGAAGGCGTCGACGTCACCGAACGCGCCAACTTCCTCGGCAAGGGGACCGTGCCCGTCGACAGCATGCCGTTCGGGATGAGCACGTGGGGCGTCGAGCAGATGGCCGGCAACGTCAGTGAGTGGGTGCGCAACGAGAAGCCACCCGGCCACGCGGCGCGAGGCGGAAGCTGGAACGATGCAACGTATGCGTTCGGTCAGACCGCATCATTCCCGCCGTCGTATGCCAGCCCGACCCTCGGATTCCGGTGCGTGCAGGACGGCTCCGGTCCGTTGGGCGACTTTCCGCTCACCAAAGAAGGATTCGCTCCGGTGTACCGCGTGGTCGACGATCGAACGTACGAGCAATTGCGCGCGCGCTACGACTACGAGCGGGCCCCGCTGAATGCGCGCGTCGTCGAGACGCGAGACTCGGCGGACTGGCGGCGCGAGAAGATCGCCTACGACGTTGCGGGCAAGACCGTGATCGCCTATCTCTTCGTGCCACGGGGATACATGCCGCCGTTTCAGGTGATTCACTTCGCACCGGCAGGCGATGTCGAATCAGGGCTGCGATCGCTCGCGGCCAGCATCGAGAGCAAGCTCGCGCCGCACATCCGCGGCGGCCGGGCCATCTTTTCAGTGGCCATGGAGGGATACATCGACCGGCCGCGAACCTCGCAGACGGAGGCGCCGGACTCGCGTACCAGCGAGTACGCCGACTACGTCATCGGCCGCGTGACCGAGCTTCGCCGGGGACTGGATTACCTCCAAACTCGCGGCGACATTGATTCCTCGCGTATTACGTTCGAGGCCGACAGCGCCGGCATCTGGGCCGGGGTCATTCTCTGCGCCGTTGACAATCGATATCGCTCCGTGATGTTCGTCGGCAGCGGGGTCAAGTCTCGCGAAGTGACGGACGCGCCGGCGGCGAACCGGATCAATTTCATGCCGCGCATCAGCGCTCCGAAGCTGATGCTGCAGGGGCGCTACGACGAGTCGACTCCGTACGCGAGCGAGTTCGAGCCGCTCTACAAACTTCTCCGCGAGCCCAAACGCGCCCATATCTATGAAGGCCCGCACGTGCCGCCGCAGGAGCTGTATCTGCGCGAGTCGCAGAAGTGGTTCGACGAAACGATGGGCAAGCCGGGGAGGGACTCACCCCCGCGATGATCGATTGAATCATCCCTCCATCTGCGCGATCCATGAGGCCGGTGAGAAGTTCATGGCCATGGAGCTCATCGACGGAACGGCGTTGAGCCGCCGGGTGGACCATCAGCCGTGCATCGCGATCTGAAGTGCGCGAATGTCATGCTTAGATTCTTCGCGGGGACGAACGATTTTCCGATGGAGTCACCCCTCATCCGCCTGCGGCACCTTCTCCCCTTGGAGGGGAGAAGGGTCTCGGAAAGGTAGATTATCGAGGTGCCGCAGGCGGATGAGGGGGCACCAGGGCTAACTTTGGTTGCGGCTTCGCCGCGCTGTGTTCTCCGTGGCTCTGGAACGATCAACCGAATGAAGTGCAGGCCGAGGGAGAGAAGCGCTTGAAATCCGCGAACTACATGACCACGGTTGGATTCGCGCTGAACGAGGAAGGACGCGTCAGCGACGTCGTGCCCGGCGCAAGGATCATTGCAGTGAACGGCAGGCGGTTCACGCCCGACGCGATGTGGATTGCGATTCGCGATTCGAAGAATGCATCCGCCCCCGATGCAGATCATCTTTTTTGCGGGCGAGTTCGTGACCACAGCAAGCGTCGACTATCGCGGCGGGTTGCGTTATCCGCACCTGGAGCGGATTGCGAACATGCCCGATTGGCTGGCGGAGCTCGGCCGGCCGCGGTCACAAAAACCGTAATCCAAACATGATGCGGGCGAAACGCCGCGTGTGGCACGACGTTCCGGTGCAGTGGACTAATCGGCGGCACCGCCGCCCTACTTCACATTCTGCTCGATCTGTTTTAGTTCCGCGGCCACCTTCTCGTGATGTCGAATCGCCGCGGCCCGCAGTTCGAGGAACTCGGGATGGCGACGAAGCGGCTCCAGTAACGGATCGCTGTCCATCGCCGGGTAAATCGAGTAATTCAGCTCCAGAGCTTTTCGAAGAAGACGGAGCGCTCGCTCGTTTTCACCGCAGTACGCCATGTTCGTGGCGGCGAAGTACATCGGCTCAGAGTCGACGCCGGAAAGCATTTGCTGTGCGTATCGCTCCGCGAACTCCCTGTCCAGTGACCGAGTCTGTAGACAGAGCCGGAACGGATCGACCCATTCCGGCCGAGGCGCCGGAATGGTTTGAAGTAAGGCCAGCGCTTCGGCGGTCCTGCCCTGGCGAAGGAAAATGTCAAAGGATGTGAACGCCGCCCACTCCGATCCTTCGACGAGGCGGACGAACTCGCGGGCCCGGTCGTAGTTCCCCAGAAACATGAAGGTGACCGCCGCCGAGCGAAGAGTCGGTGACGGGTCGAGGGCGTAGGCGGTGTCGTACTCCCGAGCAGCGTCCTGTAAACGGCCGGCATAGCGCAGCGTGTAGCCGAGAGCGAAATGCGCGTCGGCACTTCGCGGCCGTTGACGCACCAACTCCAGCGCCTGCCGGTAGGCGGCTGAAAGATTGCCGCTCTCCGTGCTCATGGTAATCAAGTGACGCGCGGCATAAACAAGCCCGGGATCGAGCGCCAACGAGCGCCGCATGGCCACGCCCGCACGTTCGAGCGACGCTTTCCCGCCTTGTCCGTACACGGCCGCCAGGTAGTGGCGCCAGCCCAATTGCGCCCAGGCCGGTGCGTAGCTCGGATCCAGCAGCACTGCGCGCTCGAGGATGCCGATAGCCTCTCGCGTTGGCTGTTTGTCGCTGGACGCGCTGATGGCCCTGAGGTAGAGCTCGTAGGCTTCTGCATTGGTTGGCTGCGCCGCGTCTTTGCCGGTTTCAGCGACGCCGAGTGCGGGTAGAAGTCCGGAGCGTATCTGGCTGGAGAGAGAGTTGCGCAGGGAGATCAGTTCTGCAGCCGGAATATCGAGCTTGTTGCGCCAAAGCACACGGTTCGACTTCACATCGATGGCTTCGAGCGTGATTCCGAGCCGCCCGCCGGCGCTGCCGTAATGACCGGTAATCACGTTGTCGACGGCGAGCGTCCGCCCGGCCTGCTGCGGATCGGTATCACCCAGCCGGCGAGTGGCTGCGAATGGCCGGACCGCCACGGCCGGGTTGTAGCTGAGGATCGTGATGATCTCATCGGGCAGCGCAAACTGCAGGTGTGCCACTTCCGGACCTGCCGCCAGACTCGAGAAAGGAAGAACGGCGATGCTGATCATCTCGGTCACCCGGCCGGTTTCGGCCGCCGGATTCCGCAGGCGGGACCACATCATGGCGACGACAGCGAGCAGGACCACCACAACAACCGGCACCAGCATCGTCTGCGCGAACCTGCGGCGCTTTGGAAGCTCTCGCCCAGCCACTCGTTCGCCGGATTCGGAATCGCGCTTGAGATTTTTCAGGTCGATGACGATTTCGCGCGCCGATTGGTAACGCGAGTCGCGATCCTTCTCCAGGCACTTGCGAACAATTCGCTCCAGCTCGGGCGGAACGCTGTAATTGAGTCGGGCCACCGCTTCGGGCTGACTGTGGACGATCCCATCCACGATCTCGGTTGTGCTGTTGCCGGCAAAAGGACGGCGCGCCGTAGCCATCTCATAAAGCACCCCCCCGAACGTGAAGAGATCGCTGCGGTGGTCGACGTCACGACCGAGCGCCTGTTCCGGACTCATGTAGTGAACGGTGCCGACGACCACTCCGGGGTCGCTCTTGAGGTCCGTCGCGATCGCCGTATCCATATCACCGCCCGCTGAGGTGAGCTTGGCCAATCCGAAATCCAGAACCTTGGCATGGCCGCGCGGCGTGACGTTGATGTTCGACGGTTTCAGGTCGCGATGGACGATCCCTTTGGAATGTGCTTCATCGAGCGCGTCAGCGATCTCCAGGCCCAGGCTGATGATTCTTGTCAATTCGAGAGGCTTATCGCCGATCAGCTCTCCGAGCGTTTGCCCTTCGACGTACTCCATGGCGATGAATGGGACGGCATCCTCGGTTTCGCCGATCTCATGGATCACCGCGATGTTGGGATGGTTGAGAACGGAGGCTGCATGCGCCTCGCGAACGAAACGCTGGACCCGCTTCGATTCGCCGGCCAGCTCCGGCGTGATCATCTTCAAGGCGACCTGCCGGTGGAGCCTGGTGTCTTCAGCCAGATAGACCTCGCCCATTCCGCCGCTACCGAGCTTACGGATGATGCGATAGTGAGAGACCGTTTCCCGCATTCAGTCTGCCGATGACCCTACATCACGGCGCGATCACTCTGCCTGGTCCTTCAGCATGGAGGTCCAGTTCAGGACGACGTGGAACGTCACGCTCGAGCGAGCCGTCGTCGGGACGTTCAGCAGGATCCGCTCGCCGTCCGCCGTCACGTCCTCGAAGATCGGCGTGTCGCGATCGGGCGGCTCGGGCAACTTGAACAGCGCTTTCGGCACGCCCGGGCGGAACACAGGATCGGACGTGATCGAAACCGACATGACGTTGCCGTCCAGAGCGGCGTACATCAGCTCCCGGCCCCCTCGGCTCCATCGCGGCTGTGCACCGCCACCGTTCGAGAGCTGCCACTGCTCGAATGATCCAGAAGCGGGGCGGACGTAGACCTCCTCGCTCCCCGATTCGGTCGAGACATAGGCGAGCCATTGCCCATCAGGTGACAACTGCGGGACGGATTCTTCAAACGGAGTTCGCAGGATCACTCTCGGCTGTTTCTTCGAGTCTGACGTATCCACGACCATCAGGTCGTCATTGGTCTCGGGGTTCTGCTCCGCAAAATAGAACGATCGCCCATCGAGGGACCAGGCCCCCGGCATCTTAAAGTGCGGTGACTCGTAAAGAAGCTCAACGTCTCCCGCGGCGACGAGCGACTTGGTACAGATGTCCTGCACCGCCTTTGGCTGGCAGATGAAGGCGAGCTTCTTCGAGTCGCGCGTCCAGAACGGACTGAAAAAGCTCCCGCTCTTCTGCGTGATCCGGAAACGGCGGTCGTACTGCAGATCGAGAATCCACATGTTCGTCACGTCCCCTGACGTGTCGCCGATCGCCACCGCGACCTTCGTGCCGTCGGGAGAGATTCGCGGTGTGACGTTGAAACCGGGAGTCCCGAGATCACCCAGAACCCGCCCGTCACGCCCCACCCACTTCAGCGACGACTTCCGCACGATCTCCGGCAGATAGACGATCGTGCCGTCGTCGGAGGCGGAGTAGATCAGAAGGTTCTTCGGCTCCCACAGACTGATCTTCTCGTTTTGAACGGGTGCCGGCTGGCCGATCAGCTTCAGCTTGGACAGGTCGAATTGCCAGGCGTAGAGATCGTTCCTTCTCCCGAAAAGAACGTACCCCGGTTCGACGTACTGCGCGTTCGTCGACTCCTCGATGAGCACCGAGGCTTCGGTCGAGTCAAGTGATGCCAGCATGAGCCGGCCGACGTCGCCCTCCGCCGCACGCTTGAACCGCGAGAGGTAGAAGAAATGCTTGCCATCGGGCAGGAACTGAGGCCAGCGGTTGGTCACTTCCTTCTGCTCGTCGAAGCGTGTCACCGGCTTCGGTTTTCCGCCGGCCGCCGGAATACTCTGAATCGGCGATCGAATGTTCGGCGCATAGAGAATCACCTCGCTCGATCCCCAACTGCCGCCGCGCCCCGACGGTGCGTCCGCGAGCACCTTCGGCGATCCCCCGCGCAGATCGATCGTCTTGAGCTTTCCGTCGGCAAAGAACGCCAGGCGCCGGCCATCGGGCGACCAGAACGGGTACGAGGCCCCGGCGGTCTCCGGAAGCCGCGTCGCAGTCATCGACGAGAGATCGCGGATCCAGAGATGACGCTTTCCCGAGCTCATGTTCGCGGCGAATGCGAGACGCCGCCCGTCGGGAGAGAGCGCGACGCCGAGAAAATCGAAGGGGAGGAGAACCGTGTCCGGGGGAGGCTCGAGTGTGGCGCGAAACAGCTCGGCCGGTTTCGGCTGATTGCGTGTCCACGCCACCGCCGCGACGATCGCGAGAACGGCAAAGGTGGCTGCCAGGGCCCACGCGAGCCGCTCCCGCGTCTTCCGCCGGAGAGTGACCGGAGCGGCCACTCCCGCCTGCGAACCTGCCTCGCTGATCCAGCGCAGTTCGCCGGCGACGTCGTGTGCCGACTGCCAGCGATCGTCGGGATCCTTTTCGAGGCACTTGCGCACGATATGGTCGAGTGCAGGCGGCGACATCGGTATGACCTGCGAGATCGGCTCGGGCTGCGAAGAGACGATCGCGGCGATCAGACTCGTTCGCGACTTTCCCTCGAACGCGCGCTTGCCGGTGGCCATCTCGTAGAGCAGTGCCCCAAACGCGAAGATGTCCGTGCGCACGTCGGCATCGGCACCGTCGAGCTGTTCGGGCGCCATGTACTGGAACGTGCCGAGGATCATCCCCTCCTCTGTGAGCGGCTTCGCGTGGGTCGCCATCGCCGTCATGCCCTGAATGGGAGCGGCCTCGGCGCTGGAGTGCGCCAGGCCGAAGTCGAGCAGCTTCGCGCCGCTCTTCGTCAGCATCACGTTGCCGGGCTTCAGATCGCGATGGATGATCCCCTGCCGGTGCGCGCGATCGAGCGCATCGGCAATCTGCGATCCGTAGCGAAGAACCTGATCGGGGGGCAGCGGACCTTTCGTGAGGCGGTCCGCCAGCGATTCGCCCTCGATCAGTTCCATGACCAGAAAATGCGTGTCGTTCTCGTAGCCAACGTCGAAGAGCGTGCAGATGCTCGGATGATTGAGCGATGAGATGGTCTTGGCCTCGCGCTCGAAGCGGGCCCGGAACTGCTCGTTCTGCGCGAAGCCCGCGGGAAGAATCTTGATCGCGACATCGCGTCCGAGGCGCGTGTCCTTCCCGCGCCACACCTCTCCCATGCCGCCTGCGCCCAGAGGCGCAACGATCTCGTAGGGTCCGAGGCGGGTGCCTTGAGCGAGAGTCATCGAGTTCGATTGGACCGGGGGCATTGTCTCACGGCACAGACCTGCGATGTCATCGAGGAAACCCTCCCCACTGCGACCGCGCCGCGTACGTCTGTAATACGATAGGACACTCATGATCGGTCGCACGATGTCCCACTACCGAGTGACGTCAAACACTTTCGCCATTTCGCGCGTCGCCATGCGCAAACGAAACGTGACAACGTTGGCCGTCATCGCGGTGTGTTTTTCGCCCCATCGCCGATTTATCCACGAGATCACTTCGTTGCGGCGCGCGGTGTCAAAATCGACGTCAATGTCGGGCATTCCGCGCCGGCCTTCGTGCAAAAACCGCTCGAAAAGCAGCTTGTGGCGAATCGGGTCTACTTCCGTAATGCCCAACAAATAAGCCACTAATAAATTGGCCGCACTGCCTCTACCGCTGCAGCGGATGCCGCAACCACGTGCGAAATCCACCACCTCGCGCACCACCAAAAAGAACTCGTCCAACTCCAGCGCACCGATCACTTTTAGCTCGTGTTCGAGTACTCGAACCGCTGCTGTGTCGCCATTGGGAAAGCGTCGCCTGAAACCCGTGTTGCACAAACGCCGCAAATATGCGCGCGGCGCGACACCTGCGGGAACACGCGCCGGAGGCGGCGTCACTTCGGGCGAAAGCAGCTCCACATCGCATTCGCGCGCTATGACTTCGCTGTTGGCGATGACCGCACGAGAAAAGCCCAGACGCGCGAAATACTTCTCATCGCACAAAAACGCGGCTTCGTTGATCGGACGTTCCAGGTGACTTTGCCCGACCTGCAAACCCAAGCGCATACAGGAAAGCGCATCAAACAAAACGTATTCATTGGGCGCGGCATGACGCACGGTATTGGTGGCCACTACGCGCAAACCGTTATCATGCGCCATGCTCTCGATGCGTTGTTGCATGGCGCCATCACCCGCGTGCCAGTGATGCACGGTTTCGAGAAAAACGCGCGCGCCAAAGATGCTTTCCAACTCACCTAAAACACGACGCATCTTGACCGTTTCGCTTTGCCGCACCAACGCTCGAACATCGGCTACAGCAAACAATCCCTCGCTGCGCTCGCGCAAATCTTCAAGATCAAGCTGCGGATTCAATCGCTCGCGGTGTGCGTGCGTGAGAATGTCGCACAGGTTGGCGTAGCTCGTGTCGTTGGCGGCCAGCAAAACCAGGCCGATTCCCTCGACGACAACGCGCGCGCCATAGATTGCTTTCAGTCCCAACTTTTGACACGCGCGCCCATGCTGAACCGCTCCGGCTAATGTCCAATCGTCGGTTAGCGCCAGTGCCTTGTGCTCGAAACTGGCGGCGCGTTCGGCCAAAGCACGCGGCGGCGATGCGCCCGCTCCAAACGAAAACCAACTGTGGCAATGCAAATGAACCATTCATTAGCCGATTAAGCGAGAGGCATTCAATCCAGTACTCGATGCAGCACCCAATGCCCGTTTTGTCGATACATTTCAAACGAAACCAATGCGCCGCTTTTGCCGACGGGCTGCGCCGAAACACAGAAGTAGGCGCGCCGCCAGCCTTTGCCATCGAGCCACCATTTGCCCGCATAACGCCAGCAATCATCGACGCCGACGACTT
>JANMSA010001085.1:0-2781 GCA_031388865.1 Acidobacteriota bacterium
GAATTTCTCTGTACGACCAGCATTGCGTTTCTGCGCGACGCGCACAGATTTCAGCCGCCGTAGGCGTCGCAAGGTCGTAGCACCCGCCCTTCAGCCGGGAGCTACGGTGCGTCTGAAATGCAGCCCGCGGAAGCGGGCGACAGATCGTGTCAGCTGCGGCCTGTCGCCCGCTCACGCGGACTGGAAGGGTGGACACCTTGGCCACCCGGCTGAGAGCCGGGTGCTATTTCCTTTTGCCGCCTACGGCGGCTCGCCCGCCGTTTGGTTGCGGCTTGGCGCTGTGCCTCAGTGGTGAACCGTCCCCGCTTTCAGGTGCGTTCTTTCCGAGCCACCATCAGCAACCCCGGCCCGAAGGGCAGCCACCGGAAGAGGCCATCGAGCGCAAACACGGCGCGGACCACGTTCACCAACCCGCGCAGACGGCCGGCTCTGGCCACCGATTGGAGAGCGGCGTCTTCCTGCACCTTGCGGCGTGCGCGGCGCCTGTTCATCGGAAGGAGGAACAGCGTGTCGTAGGTGAGCACGACCGGAAATCCCCAGTAGCTCGCCTTCACGATGCGCAGATCCGCGAACATGTTCACCAGTTGCGCGCGCGAATAGCGGCGGCGATGTTCGTAATAATCGTCGGAATCGCTCCAGAGGCTTTGCAGTGCCGGCACCGTGGCGATACAGACGCCCCCCTCGCCGAGGACACGCCCGATCTCGCGCGCCGCTGCGGCGTCGTCGTCGAGATGCTCGAGCGTCTCTCCGGTGGTCACCCCGTCAAACACACCGCTGCGGAACGGCATCTTCGTCATGTCCCCGACCACGACCGGGACGCTGCTGTTGCGCCGCACGTGCAATGCCGCGTCGAAGGAGTAGTCGATCCCGAAGACCCGGTAGCCGCGCTGTTGCATGCGCACCGCCAGCTGTCCCAGGCCCACGGCGCCGTCGAGGATGCGGGCGCCCGGCAGAAGCTTTGCCACCTCACGGACGATCATCCCCAGCCGATGCTCATGGCGAGGTCCGAACATTTCGGGCTGCGTGCCCCAGGCATGGGTGGCGGGTGAATCCGTGGTGGCTTCCAACAGACGCGGAGGGTAACAAAAAACCCGCGCGAAGATTCGCGCGGGTTTCGGGCAGAGATCGATGGAAACGATTCTATTGCGGGAAGGCGTACGCCGTCAGGCTGTCGACCGAGCCGCAGACGTTCGTGACACGAACCCAGTAGGACCGGCTGTCGCTGACCGCAGGAGTCGTGAACGAGGCACTCGACGCGCCCACGATGGGATTGCGGGTCATCCCGGTGAAACCCTCGTACCACTGGTAAGTGAATCTGCCCGATCCGATCGCGCCCACGGTGAAGGTCGCCTTCGTGCCAGGGGCCACGGTCTTCGTGACAGGCTGCGCGGTGCCGAGAATTGCGGGCGGCTTGCAGTCGACCACCACCAGGACATAGTTCGAGTCGATGCGGGGTCGATCTCTGTGACGCGCCTGCGCGTAAAGGAGGTACGTCCCTGGTGCGGTTTCCCCACCGATCTTGACCCGCATCTGCTGAAGGTCCGTCCCCAGGATGGCCGGGTTCTGCCGCGAGAACGTCACGAGCGAGTCGGAGGGCAACCCGGTCGCCGTGTAGAACAGAGTATCGAAGTTCCTTGGGCGATAGTTGGTCACGGCAATGTCGACGGTGTCGCCGGTGTTCACCGCAACTTCGTCCGGTGACACGATCAGGGCGGAACCCTGCCCGCAGACTTCCAGAACATCGACGATGACGTCCGCCAGATCGCTGGCATCCGATTGCGTTTCCTTATACAGGCCACCCGTGATGGCCGCGACCTGCTGCAGCAGGGGTCGCACCGCATCCGGGTCACTGCCGCCGCCGGTGGGCACGTAGATGGAGGTGATCGCGATGTCACGATCGACCGCCTGGGCGGCGAAACTGAGGGAGCGGACATCGTTCACGCCGGCAACAAACTCACAGTCGAAGCCGGAAGGGTCGGTGTCGGTGATGAGGATGATGATCTTTGCGGCCTGGTCGCGCCACGTGCCGTTGAACGTCCCGATCTGGGAGCCATTCACACCGTCGCGCGGCCCGAGTTTGTTGAGGACGGTGTTCAGACCTTCGTCCCAGCTCGCGGGCAGGCCGCAACTCCCGGCGTTGACGAGCAGCGCCGCGGCATCCGCCAGTGCGCTCCGGTTTCCAGGCGACATGTCCAGCAGCACGGAGACGTCGTTGCGAGGGAGCGCCACGAGGCCGAACTGATAGTCGTTCCCCGAGGCGGTGACGACGGCATCGGCAATTTTCGCGACCTGCGCCAGAACCTCCGCATTGACCGCGGCCATCGAGCCGGTGTTGTCGATCACAAACGTGACGTCCATTGGCCCGCAGGCGGACGTCTGCGCCGCAACGCCCGGCGCAAAGCCGAGCGCGCATACAAGAAGAACCATGACCGATGACTGGACACGCTGCCGCACTGATTTCCGGGAGTTCATTCTCAACACTCCTCCCCCGCACAAGTGGGATGTGAGGCCGATGCTACACGAGCGAGCTGAGCGTGACAAACAGTTCCTCCCTTGAAGTGTGCTGCGTCGAGTACAGGCGCTCGCGTCGAGGGTGACGCTGCGCTCCTTGCCCTGACGCGACTCGCCCGGGGACGCTCACCACAGAGACACAGAGATCACAGAGCTCCACAGAGGGAGTCAGAGACGAAGGGCGGCCCGGCTTCGCGTGATGACGGTGCTGGCGAAAAGCGAAGCCGAAAGGCGGCTCAAATTGACAGCTTCCCACCGTCACCGGGACTC
>JANMSA010001101.1:0-8305 GCA_031388865.1 Acidobacteriota bacterium
CCCTCTTTCTATGCACTTGAGGATCAAAGTGGAGTCAGACCCCACTTTGATCCTCAACTCTGCACGGGGGTGTGCGCGCGCCTACGAGTCCCCGTAGCGCTTTCGCACTTCGGCCCACCGCTGCTGCAACTCAGCCAGCACGAGGTTTCCCTCGGGCGAGGCGCGATATCCCGCGAGAAGCGGATCGGCCTTGAAGAACGGGTAGCAGGGGAAACCGGTGTCCATCGCCTGGCGCAGATACTTCGAGGCTTCTGCGGTCTTGCCCAGCTGCGCGTAGGCGACGCCGAGATGGTAGGAAACATGGTGATCGAAATAGCCGGCGGCGAAAACCGCGGCGATCGACTTCTCCGCTTCGGCACGACGACCGCGCGCCGCGTGAATCGATGCCTCGATCGCGCGCGCTCGTGATCCGCGGAAACCGTCGCGCGTCCGGGCCAGGATCTCCAGTGCGCGCACTTCATCGCCTGTGAACAACAGCATCAACGGTGCAGTCCACGGACGATCCAGCGGCACCCCGAGCTCCACCGCCCGATCGAGCTCCCGACGCGCCAACGGAAAGTTCCCGGCGAACAGCTCGAGTGTGGCCTGGTTCAACGCGTCGTCCGCGCGCACGCCGGGATTCGCCTCGGAAGCCAGTGCAAGCTCCCGACGCTCGACCGCGATCAAGCCGAGGTGACCGTAGGAATCGACCAGGGTGATGCGCGCGAGAAACAGCCCCGGATTCAACTCCAGCGCTCGGCGTGCCTCTTTGATCGCCTTCTCCCACTCGAAGGCGGCCGCGCTGTATACCTTGGCCAGTGCCTCGTGCGTCTCGGCGAGATCCGGTCCCAGACGCACGGCCGTCGCCGCGGACTCCTCACCACGCCGCTGCCACACCTCGGCCTCCGGAGTGCCCAGCGCGTAGTAGTGGAGATTCGCAGCGGCGAAGGCGATCCCGGCGTGTGCGCGCGCGAACTTCGGATCGAGTGCTGCCGCCCGATCGAAGAGCTGCAGCGCGCGCCGGAACTCTTCAGCCGAGCTTCCCATGAGCGCAGCGCGCCCCTGCAGGTAGAGCTCGAACGCGGCGGGGGTCGTGGTCGCGCCGATGGGCAATTCAGCAACCCTGATCGCCAGCGACTGCACGACGTTATCGGCGATCGTATCTTCCAGCACGAGCAGATCATCACGGGCGACGTCGAACGGACGCGCCCAGATCGGCGAGAGGTCATCGCGGCCGACGAGCTGCACGGACGCGCGCAGCCGGCCGCCGATCGACTGCAGCGTTCCTGTGAGCACGTAGTCGGCGTCGAGCTCCGACGCTGCGGCGCCGATGTCGATCTTCTCGCCCTGATAGCGGAGGATCGACATCGTCGGTCGCACGCGGATCTGCCGCTGCATGGCCAGTCGGGTGATGATCGCGTCCGCCAGACCGACGCCGAGAAAGTCGAGCTGCGGGTCGCCACCGATGACGTGAAACGGCAGAACAGCGATGGCCGCCGGACCATCCACGCGATGGACACGCTGGCGCTTCGGACGGAGTAGGACGGCGAGAACAACGACGACCAGCACGGCGAGAAGCGCTGCGGTGATCGACAGCGTCCGACGCGAGGCCCGCGGAGGGGCATCCACCTCCGCGACCACGTCAGCGACCTCCGCCACCTCCCCACCCTCCGCCTCGTACTCGAGGAAGAGCTCGCGGGAGGTCTTGTCGTTCCGGAACTTCCGGGTCGGGCCGCGGAAGCGGAACTTCCACGCCGCGCCGGAGACGAAGTCGTCATGGAGGAACTGCTCGAGCTGGTCGCCGAGGTCTTCGGGGACGGTGTTGAAGGAGGTCTCTTCGAAGGCTTTCCCTTCCCAGGCGGGATGCGCTGCCATCAGGCCGCGGAGCTGCGGGCGGGAGAACGACGTCACCGAACGGCGCCCGCTCGTCAGGACGTCCTGCCGGAGGGCGTCGAAAAGAATGAGCGCGCTGATGGTGGCCATGCTCCCCTGCCGGTGCGTCCGGACGTACCGCTCCGCCGCACGACCGATCGTGGCGGCCAGATCCTCGTCCGAGAGCGCGTTCATGGGCCGCATATTGTCGGTCCCTGCGCAATCCCTGTCGAATCCCTGTGCCGTTCCTTGGCGCCGAACCAGCCTCGCACCGACGTTGAGACCATGAAAACGCTCACGCTTCTACTCTCTCTCCTCGTTCTCGTTCCCACCGGTTCCGCCCGCGCCAACATCTATCAGGAAACGCTGCAGGAAGCTGCACAGGCTACGCCGGAGATCTCCACCGACGAACTGCGCTCCATTCTCGAGACTGGCTCGGCAGTCGTCTTCGACGCCCGGCCTCATGCGGAGTTCGCCATCAGTCACATCCCGGGAGCGCTCAACGTCGCCCCCAAGCCGGGGATGCCGATCTCCCTCTACACCTCGGACGTCGCCGAGATCGGTCGCCTGGTCAACGGCGACAAGGGCCGCTCCATGGTCCTGTATTGCAACGGGCCGTATTGCGGCAAGTCCAAACGGCTGGCTGCCGACCTCGTCGCCGCCGGCTATACGAGCGTGCGCCGCTACCAGCTGGGCATGCCCGTCTGGCGAGCGCTGGTAGGCGTCGCCCAGATCGAGACCAGCGCGCTCGCGCTCGTGTACCGCCGGGATCGCACCGCGTGGTTCGTGGACGCGCGGCCGGCCGCCGAATTTCGTGACGGATCGGTGCGGGGCGCCCACAACATCGCCGCGGGACAGGTGGCCGCGGCCAAGGATGACGGCCGCGTTCCGATGGAGGACCACAACACGCGCATCATCGTCTTCGGCAGCAATAGCGCGCAGGCACGCGCGGTCGCGGCGGAGATCGCGAAGAACGCGTTCTCCAACGTGACCTTCTGGTCCGGCTCGGCAGCCGAGCTCGTAGAACTGCTGGGCCACGATCGGACCCACGAGCCCCGCCCGCTGCGACCGTAGTTCCACCGTGAGGCTACGCCCCTCGGCGGGTCTCGCGACACTCTCCCCCATCGAGACCTTCTCCCCTGTGCGCGGGGGAGAAGGATCTCGATGGGATGGGTCTCGTCGAATTGAATGAGGACTCTGGACGAGTGGACTGCTCAGCAGCGCTGCCGTCCGCACCCGACGGAGGCCTCCCCGTCGGTCCCTGATCCCTACTCCAGGAGCTTTGCCAGCTCCGGCATCATAGCGCGCGCGGCATCGACCGCTACGGCGCTGCCGGGACCGATGTCCAGGTAGAAGACCGCGGTGATGACGCGGGCGTCGGGGTGGTCGAGCTCTTCGCGGGTGGGGACCTCGCCGGTGCCACGCCACTTCACGATCGACAGCGCGTACGCGGCGCTGGAGTCGGCCTGCCGCGTGGAGTCGAAGATCGAGTGATCGCGGTTGAGGGTGAGGGCGCCGGCGACGACATGGATGGGCGACGCCGCGCTCTCGGTCAGGCGGACGTCCGCCGGGGAGACGAACACGAGCTGCGCGCGATAGCGCTCGAAGCGATCCGCGTACGCCGCGATGCGTGAAACCGTACGGGGCGCGGCACCCGGGGAAACACGGCGAAGCGCGTCAATAAACTGCTGCCGTTCTCGCGTTCCGCGCGCCGCATACGGCGTGTTGCCGGCGACCAGGCGCCGTCCGTCGTAATGGAGCGTTCCGGTACGCACGAGCTGGAGGAGGAGCCTCCCCGCAGGCTTGCTCTCCGGGCGCTCGACCGTGGGCGAGCCGGTCTTCGAAAAGACCGCCACGCGGAATCCGGGGAAGCGCTCCTCGAGCTCGCGCACACGAGACGTCATCGGCTTGGCCGTGCCTTGCGCGCCCAGGATGACGCGCTTCATCCCGCGCAGCACCGTCTCCCGCGCCTCGGCGGACAGCGACTGCTCCGAGAGCGGCGGCGGGAGCGGTGGCACCAGCGGGGCCACCACTTCGGCGGATGGCGTTCCGCGCGGACGCACGGCGTGCACCATCGAGGCCTCGACCTGCCGCCCCGTCACCAGCCGAGACAACGCCTCGGCGAGCTGCACATTCGTCCACCTCGAGGTCGAGCCTCCGAGGAGCAGGCTGACGAACTCCGTGCGGAAGTCGGTGACCTGGTTGAGCGAGAGGTTCACACGCTCAGGCGACACGGACTGCAGCGCAGCGCGGACTTTCCATGCGCGCTCGTCGGTCTCCCCTTCCATGAGCGGCGTGAGGAGTTTCGCCCAGGGACGGAGGTCGTAGTTGAGCGTCACCGCCGCGTTGCCGCTCCCCTGTGCGGGCAATTTCGGCGCGTCCACACCGCCATACGTGCGCACTCCCGTCAGGTCGCCGAATGCTTCGATGAAAGGCGCCTCGTCGATGCGATCGAGCGTTCCCGGAGTGACGACCGCAGTGGTGAGCTCACGCGTCGGAACGGGCTTGCCGTCGTCCTTCATGTACACGCCGAGCGCGATCGGAAAGTCGATCGCCTGGCCGCCGATGCGAGGGCCATCCCCTGGCGATCCGGGTCCTGGCCAGGCCACATCGGGTTGGCGTGCGAAGATTTGCGACACCGGACGCGAGAGCGTGCGCTCGCGCAGATCGCGCGGAGCCGCAAGCGCCAGCGTCGCGAGCTCGATCGTGAACTTATTGCACGAGCGCTCGATGGCCAGCAGCAGGTCGGTCGGCACGTCGGCATGCGGCCAGAGCTTGTAGTCGCGGATGAAGAACTGCAGGACCTCGCGCTCGCCGTCCCCCCCGTCCGGACGCTCCGCCGGCGCATGCGGCGCAACGGTCAGATCGAAGAGGAACGGGTGGCGTGTGACGGCCGCTGCATAGAAGAACGGCTTGCCCACCGAGCCGATCGGATGGCGCTTGAAATTGTGATTGACGAGCAACCGCCGCTGCTCCTCGTCGGAGACACCACTCATCCCTTCCAGATCGCTCTGGCCGGGAAAGCTCGCAGCGGCAAGGATCTCCCCGGTCTTTCCGTTCATCACCGTCACCGACGCAGCGAATGGGTCGCCGGACGACAGGTCGTTCATCAGGCGGCGTGCGTTCGCGGCGAGCGCGGCATCGAGTCGCGATTGCAGCGACCGGTCGATGCTCAGTTGCAGGTCGAACCCTGCCCACAACTTCGCGGCGTGCGCCTTGTCGATCTGCTGCAGCGCATTCGTGACGCTGCGCGCGAGCGCCTCGCCGAACGTGAGCATCTCGTCGCCATCGTCGCCGCCGACCCACTGCAGCAGCGGATCCTCCTCCATGAAAGCGCGCTCCTGCATCGCGTTGCGCGTGCGCATGACGCTCAGCCGCTCATAACGTCGCTCGCTGCTGTACTGGAAGGTCTCCGACGCCGCAGCAGGAGAGGTCGAAGAGAGATGGAGCCAGTCGCCTGAGGCGAGCCTGGTGATGCGGCCTTCATTGAGGGCGTTGCCGAGGAGACGGACGTCGGCGGGCTGGCCGCGCTTGACGCGTTGCTCGAGGATGGCCGTACCCTCGACACTGTGTACCTCCACTCCCGGCGTGCGACCGCCGCCGGCAAAGTCGACGTGTGCCACGTTCGCGGAAAGACTCTCGGCCTCACCCGCGATCGTGCGTCCGTCGCGCGGCAGCACGCCGCTGGGCGTCCGCGTGATGGCGATGTTGCGGCCGTTCGCGGACAGCAGTGTGGCGTCCGACCCAGGCCCGGAGTACTCGATGTTGCCCATCCACTGCATGGTCTTGACGAAGGGCAGGCGGATCGTGCGCAGGAACGGATTGATCTCGCGCAGCTTGCAGTCCTCGACGACGAAGAAATGTCCGAACAGCTCGCGGTTGCGGTTGAAAAGCTCGACGTCGTTCTGCAGGTAGCTGGCCGCGAACCACTCCCGCTCTGCCTCGGTCGCACTCTCGGTCAGAGCGAGATCCTGACAGCGGCTATCGATGTTCAGCGCGCCTCGGCGAATGAGCGCGTTCGTGCGCTGCACGTAGCTGGCCGACGAGTAGTACGACAGCGGCTCGAGCGTCTGCCGCGACCAGAGCAGCACGGCAAGCGCGATCGCTCCGGCGGTCAGCAGCATCCTCCCGCGACGGCTCACGCGATGCCTCCGTAGGGGTGCGGATCGTCATCCCGGGCCAGGGTTGAGCCGTAGGCGATGAGGAGCGCGAGGACGATTGTCTCGATGACGTCGCCGGCAGAGTCGAGGCCGAGGAGATAGGCGTTCTTGCCGGTCAGGAGCAGCAACTCGTGGTTCGCGAGGATCATGTAGATGCTCGACACCGCGATCGTCGCCGCGGCGAGGAACGCGATCGTCGGGCCGGGCCGCCTTTCGTCGCCTGGGGAGGCGTTCGACCAGGGCAGCCAGTCGCGTGCGGCCACGGGGAAGAGCAGATAGAGCAGGAGTGCTGCGAGCGTTCCGATCAAGCCCCACTCCGCGGCGACGAACACCGCTGGCGCGAAGTCGCGGAGTGCGGTGTCGCCCAGGTACGGGCTGACGTCCGAGTGTCCATACCCTTTGCCGAACAGGCCGGTGCTGATGTAGCTCTGCAGGATGGCGGAGGTGATCGCCAGACTCTCGCCGCGCTTGGTCGCGAGCTCCTGCAGACGCTCCGGCGCCGCGAAGTGGAGGAAACGCGCATAGTTCGAGTCCGACGCGGCGGAGAGCAGGAACTCTTCGCTGCGCACCAGCGGCAGGAAGAGTCGGACGATCGGTCCGCCCGCGAGGAACAGCACCACCAGCGCCACGAGGACACGCGCGAGCCACTTTCCCTCATGCGTCGTCGCATGGCGGCTCACGGCCAGGAGCAGCAACACGAACAACGGAACGTTCAGCAGTGCCAGACCGATATCGCTGGTGAGGGCCGCGGGGATGACCCACACGAAGGCGAGGATCACCAGGGCGGCGACGAGATCGGGACGCCGCAGCGAGCCCTGTCGCGTGACGCGCTGCCACACGCGCTGGAAGTAAAAGCCCTGCAGGATGATCGCCGCCGGGATGTGCAACACGCTGAGCGAAACGCGGACTCCGATGCTCGCGCTCTCTTTCCAGCCGAACAGGAGCATGAGCAGCCGTACGATGGTGAAGGTTACGGCCGCGATGAGAATGAACTTGTACGGAGCGCCGTCGCCAGAATTCGTCGAGACTGACGGAGCGCCGAGGCGCCGGCTGAGCATCGCGACGCGCTCGCGTACTTTCTCGTCGCGCGCGAGCGCGGCTACGACCGCGAGCAGGTGACACACTACCCACACCCACTTCGTAGGCCCATCAACGGCAAGGGCGCAGAACACCGCAGAGAACGTCAGCCCCGCCAGCGCCGGCATCGCCGCAGCGCGGTCTCGGAGGGGAACGCACGCGACCAGGAAGATCCAGGGGATCGCCATCCACGCGACGGTCGCCAGCTCCGCCGCTTCCATCCGGTGCGGCGGCATCGACCAGACGCGGTAGCCCAGGAGCAGGCGCCATCCGGCCAGGAGCTCGATGGCGCCGGCAAGCAGCATCTGTGCGGTCGAAAGGCGCGCGGCGTGAGCAGCAACAGCCTTGAACAGCAGCAGAACCGCGCCGATGGTGAGCAGCAGCAGCGGCGGACGGTAGACGTCGAAACGAACCGCGGCGAGATCGGAAGAGCCGATCCACTGAACCGAGCCTAGCGTCGCATCGACCGGCCCGCGTGGCGAGATGATGCGGTAAGCAGAGGACACATCGCGCGGGAACAGGCGCGCCAGCTCCAGCAGCGCGTTCGCCTCGACGGCCACCGATTCACTCAGCCCCGCAAAGTAGAGACTGCGGTCGACGAGCTGCGCGTCGCCCATCGAGAGTGCCACACGCTTCTTCGCGCCTTTCTCCCGCGCCAGGGCGCCCTTCTCCTCAGCCAGCTCCAGCGCCCGCAGCTCCGGCACCGTGACTGTATGGACTTCGGGCGTATCGAGGTCGAGCGCGAAGCTGCGCGTGCCGGCGCGATAGACCATGCTCCGTCGCTCCACGATGCCGGGTGCGGCGAACGTAGCCGCGTGGTTGGGGAGCGTGTAGAGCGCGAGACGCTCCCCGTCCGCGACATCGAGGACTGAAGAGCCCTCGAGGCGTTTGCCCGCGCGCTCGAGGTGCACGTCGTCGTCCAGACTCACGAGCCGCAGACGAGCGTCAGGATTCACGTGTGCCACGAACGAACGCACGCGGCGTTCGGGTGGAGTCGCACCGTTCAGGTGCGCGAGGACGCCACTCGGATTCGCGACCACGTCGCTCTGGTGCGCGAGAAAGTCAAGAGACCAGGTGCGCAGTCCGGCGGTGACAGGACGAGCAAACGGCAAGGGGAATGTCCATCCCAGCCCGGGGATCTCCGCCTCACGGGAAGGGATCTGCGCAACGTGCTTCCCACTCGTGAACGCGCCATCGTCGAAGGTCCAGCAGCTTCC
>JANMSA010001109.1:0-3774 GCA_031388865.1 Acidobacteriota bacterium
ACTGCCATGGCGTGCTATCGTCGCGCCAGCCTTGATCATCGAATGCCCGAGTTGTCACTCGAAGTATCAATACGACGAGGAACGCTTCGAGCGTAAGCCGTCGAAACGCATCAAGTGCGCGCGCTGCGCGCAGATTTTCGAGATTCAGAATCCCGCCTTCGGCGAAAAACCTCAAGCCGCGACGGGTGCCGGCGACAGAACGTCGACGACGCGCCCGGACGCGAGGCCCAAGCTGCCTGAAGCGACCGAGTCGTCACCGATCCCCGTTCCGGCCGCCCCGGAGCAGGAGCCGCTCAAGCTTCCCGAGCGCAAACGCCTCTCACTGGCGATCCTCGAGGGCCCCGACGCAGGCAGCGTCTTCCGCATCGACCGCCCACGCATGACGATCGGCCGCGCGAACGCCGATCTGACGCTGAATGACAGCGAGGCGTCGCGCCATCACGCCGCAGTCGAGGTGCGGGACGCCCTCTGCACCCTCACCGACCTCGGATCCACCAACGGGACCCTCGTTGCCGGCCAGAAGATCGAGGGAGCCGTCGAGCTGTCTGACAAGTCAGAGTTCCAGGTCGGCGCGACCGTGCTGATGCTGATCGTGACCGAGGAACATTGAAGTTCCCAGGAGGCAGTGTGCAGGCGGCTGAGAGTCCCGGGCCATTCCTCGTGGCTGCCGTCTGCGTGCGGACCTGTTTCCAATGAACGAGCTCGCGAACCTGTACAGGCACCGCCAGCTGATCTCCGCGCTCACCGCGCGCGATCTGAAGGCTCGTTATCGCGGCTCGATCCTCGGTTTTTTCTGGTCCCTCGCCAACCCGCTCCTACTTCTCGGGGTCTACACGCTGGTTTTCACGAAGTTCTTTCCGCAGCAGGCCGTGGAGCCGTACTCGCTTTTCCTCTTCGCGGGAATCCTTCCGTGGACTTTTTTTGCGGCTGCGGTCCTCGAGTCGACCACGTCGATCTCGTCGAACGCGGGATTGATCAAGAAAGTGATGTTTCCTGCCGAGGCGCTGCCGCTGGTGGTTGTGCTTTCGCACCTCGTGCACTTCGTGCTGGCGGTGCCGATCCTGCTCGCCGCGATCCTCACGTTCGCGGCAATGGGCAAGTTCACCCTCGGCGCCACGATTCTCCTCGCGCCGGTGCTGATGCTGCTGCAGACCATGTTCGTCGCGGGCATCGCCATGACCGTCTCGTCGGCGTCGGTGCTCTTCCGGGACCTACGAGACATCGTGGCGAACCTGATGCAGCTGGGGTTCTTCGTCACTCCGGTCATCTATCTGATCGACAATGTGCAGTCGCGCGTGTTGAGGGCACTCCTGCGCATGAATCCCATGACGCCATTCGTCGTCGCGTACCAGGACATCTTCTTCTTCGGGCGGCTGCCGAACCTCTCCGATACAGTGCTCATCCTCACCTATTCGTTCGGATCGCTGATGCTTGGTTTCTTTGTGTTCGACCGGCTTCGCGACACTCTCGCCGAAGCGATCTGAACGCAAAAAAGCGGCGGGCCACAGCCCGCCGCTTCTGCATTACAACAGAGAGCGGGCGCACGGCGCCCACCCTCTGGAGAAACTTACCGGAAGCTCTGATCGACGAGTGTGCGGAACACGCTCGGGGGACGGAAACCGAACGACGAGGTCGTGAAGGCCGTCGGCTCGGGGAACACGCCCATGACATAGGTCGCATTGTTGGTCGCGTTGTCGACGATCGATGCGTACGGAACCACTGCGCCTTCACCCTGGGTGATGCGGAAGTCCGCGCTGCCGAGGCTGAGAGAAGAGCCAGCCTGAAGCAGGTCCTGCACGGGGAACTGAATGTGCATGAAACTCCCCGACGGGATGGTGATGTTGCGCGTGCCGACGACCGCGCCGGTGGCGTTGCGAATGGTGATCTCGACGACCATCGGCGTGCCGTCTGCTGCACCGCTGCCGGCCGTGAAGCCGACGTTGGTCCGCGTGGTGTTGTTGCTGACGATGCCGGGGATATAGGCAAACGCGGCGTTATCGGCGTTTCCGAAGCTGTTGACGAGGAAGTTCCCCGTCGCCGGCACGGTCTGTCCGAGCGGAACGCTGCTGTTGTAGGTACGGCTGGTCACGGCAAACGGGAAGTCTGCGCCGACGATCAGAGAACCCAGAACGTTGGTCATCCCGCGGTGGCCGTCGAGGATGTCCTCGAGCAGAACCGTGGCGTTCGCGGGAATCGTGACCGTGCCGTCGATCGCCGGCGTCACCAGCGGTTGCACGTTGTTCGTCGTGTCAAAGCCGGCTTCGATGACGATGAACTGCACGTCGAGCGGAGTCGTGCGGAAGTTGCGGATGACCACGTCGGTCATCCACCGCGTGCCCCCGGCGCCGGCCAGGTGGCCAGCGACCGGGATCACATACGTGTCGGACAAGTGGGCCGCATGAGCTGCTGATGTCAGCAGCAGCATGCAGGCGAGAGTGAGGATCGATCTCTTAAGCATGAGGGCTCCTGGTTAGTTGTTGTGCGGACGGCTCTCGAAGCCCTGGTGTGGCAGCGGGGCGTACGGGAAGGTGGAGAGGAACGCTTTGTCGTTGGCGTCGACTCCGTCGGTGAGTGCGTTGTTCGGAGACTTGTTGAATGCCGGGATCAGAACGCCTGCGACGACACGGAGCGAAATGTCGACGACGTCATCCGTCAGACGACGGCCATTGGGAAAGCCCTGCGAGTCCGCGGCCAGAGCGCCGAGGCGGTTCGGCTGTGCGGTGACCGGGACGGCCACGTTCAGGCGGAGCATCTCAGCGGGAATGACGCCGGGGGGCTGGTTCACGCCGGGAAGTCCGGTGAGGTAGACCTGCACGATGTCGGTGCGCGGTGCCGGCGGGACGCTGATGCCGTAGAGCAACGTGTACAGCTTCGCGACTTCCGGATCGAGGATGCGGCCGGCGAACGTCGGATTGTTGGTGAACAGCGGCGCGTCGCCAGCAGGCTCGGAACCGTTGAAGATGTCCTTGAATTTGAGCGACATCACGACTTCATTGACGAGCGGCATGCCCAGACGGGAAACCTGGCTGGTGCCACCGATGGTCTGACGGCCGCCAGAGGCTGCATTCAGCAGGGTGACGCGCGCGCGGCTGGTCGTGGACCACACGCCGATCACGGCGTTGGACGCGGTCGGCGAGCCCGGGGTACCACCGCCGGCGACGAGCTGGGAGATCGGGACCTGGATCGCGATCGTGTGCACGTTGAAGCCTTTGAGACCATCCACACCGGGCGCGGACTGAGCCGTCGGGGGAAGCAGGTGCAGCTGCTGCACCGGGCGGAGCGTCAAAAGGTCGACGATGGCGCCGATGTCGACGAAGAACGAGTCGTCACGGGGACCCGCGAACACTTTGCCGCCGTTGCTGGGGAGGTTGAAGACCGCAGCGTTCGCGAGGGACGGGTAGTCGGGGGTCGACTTCGGTCCGATGTTCGCCGGAGCAACCTGGAACTCGCCGCCGATGCGCGTTGAGGTTCCGGTACGACGGAGGCCGGTGATGCGGTTGACGGTATAGAACTGACGAACGTTCAGGTCGGCGTCGTCAATCGTCGTCACTGGTCCCGTGTTGTAAAGGAACGTGTCCGGGTTGCGGACATCGCTGCGGAAGCGGAACTGGTAAGTGATGTCTTCCCGCGCGTCGCCGTTGTTGTCGATGTGGATCTCGTAAGTGCCAGAGGGCGAGAACCGATAGAAGTTCGGTCCGTTGGAAGGCTCCTCGAGCGGCACGAAGTTACAGATGATGGTGATGGTGTCTGGTGCGTCCGGGCTGCGGAACGCGT
>JANMSA010000008.1:0-3089 GCA_031388865.1 Acidobacteriota bacterium
CCGTCCTGCCGAGGCTGGATCAGTTCGCGGGGAACGACGCGCGGTCGACGCCGCCGCCGACCTTTCCGACCGTGTTCGTATAAGTGCGGCTGGTGCCGGTCTGCGTATCGGTCACGGTCACCGTGTAGCCGACGTCGGTCATCCCACCGTAGTAGATGTCGAAGCGCGGCGCGAATGGACGGGTGTCCTGAACGCGAACGACGACTTCGATCGCCCGCGCGTTACTGAATCCGAACAGCCCCGTGTCCGGGTTCTGCGTTCCCGGCAGCAGCCTGTCGGTCAGGAACGTCCCCGGCTGGTTCGGCGGGTTCGAGAACGGGTTCACGTAGTTGATCGAAACGCGGAAGCGGTTGCTGAGCAGACAAACCGTCGTCGTGTTGGCCACGCAGGGACCGGATGAGGTGCCGCCACTGGTCGTCGCAGTGGCCTCGTTCGAATAGCCGGAGTTCAAGGTGCCATTGCGCGCGCGAACGCGGAACGTCGAGGTCTGGCCCGGGCTCAGGTCGGTGATGTTGGCGCTAGTGGCATTCGCGGACGCGGCTCCGAGGTCCTGGAACGAGCCGTTGCCGAGCTTCTGCTCGACGCGGAACTCCGTCTCGTTGTTCGAGTTGTCCGTCCAGTTCAGACGGATGACCGAGGAGGACGTTGCGGTCGCGGTCAGGTTCGAGGGCGCGGAGGGAGTGGTCGCCGCCGGGGCGCAACCGACGCAGAGTACGTTGAGCGTGTACGGCGAGCCGCCCGTGAACGCTGTGACGCCGATGTAGTACGTCCCGGGGTTCTGAGTGGCTACGGTCTGGAACTGTTCCGTCGTCGATGCACCATTGGACCTGTCGATGACGGTCACCGAGGTTCCACTCACCGAGAAGAGATAGACGTCGAGATCGGCAAGCCCGTTTGTGAACGACATGGTGACGTCCAGCTTCCCCGCGGACGTCAGGCTGACCTTGTAGAGGTCCTCGATGGAGTCGCTCACGCCGCCGCTGAAGTTGATGGTGATGCCTCCCGACTGGTCGAACGCCGAGGCGTTGCCGGTACACGGCGTCCCCAGCGTCAGCGTGGTGGCATTGGACATGTTCTCGTTCGGCTCGACCTCGCTGCACGCGCCGCCACCGCCGGCGTGCGAAGAAAGATTCGATGGGCCTTGAACCGCCGGCCCCTTGAGGAAGGCTGAGACGCGTGCGCTCTCCTTGCGAGGCGCATGAGACGCCGCCCTGCCGGCTGCGATCAGAGAATCATCGTAAAAGCTGTCCGTTCCGCCAGAGGTGATCATCCGATCGTCGTTGCCGAGCGCGCTGGTCGGGAAGGAGTTGCGATCGACGCCGCCACCAACCGTGCCGACATTGTTTGCGTACTGGCGCGTGACGCCGGTCACGGTATCGGTGACCGTTACTGTGTAGCCCACATCCGTCATGCCGCCGTAATAGATGTCGAAGCGCGGGGCGAACGGACGAGTGTCCTGCACGCGCACCACCACCTCGACAGCCTGCGCACTGCTGAAGCCGAAGAGCGCGACATCAGGGTTGATGCCCGCCGTCGAGTCCAGGCGGGCGGCGAGGAACGTGCCCGGCTGGTTCGGCGGATTGGAGAAGGGATTCACGTAGTTGATGGAGACACGGAAACGATTGCTGGCCAGACAGACGGTGGTCGTGCTGGGGACACACGAAGAACTGCCGCCGCCTGTGGTGGTGCCCGTAGCTTCGTTCGAGTATGCGGAATCGCCGGCCGCGTTCCGAGCCCGGATGCGGAACGTCCCGCTCTGTCCTGCGGTGAAGTTCGTGATGTTGGCAGTCACTGCATTCGCGGCGACGGCGCCGAGATCGACGAACGATCCACTGCCCGTCCGCTGTTCGATCCGGAACTCGGTCTCGTTCGAGGAGTTGTCCTGCCAGTTCAGCCGGATCACGGAAGCGGACGTGCCGGTCGCGGTCAGGTTCGACGGCGCAGCAGGCGCGGGTGTCACCGGCGCTCCGGTGCTGACGCCGTAGCCCATGACGTCGAATGCTTTCAGATCTTCCTGCGACAGCGTGAGCCGCGTTCCGTTTGGAATCGTTGGATCCATCAGGCCGATGAACGGATTGCCGTTCGTGTCGTCCTTCCAGTGGCTCGACTGCTGCTCGTCACCGCCCGTGTTGTCGCCGCGGCCGGTCGACATCGCAAGCGACCCCGCGCCCGCGAAATGGATGTGTGAGCCGCCGGAAGACATCGGACGCTGTGCAGCCTGAAACGTTCCGGACGTGACGCCCGGGCGAAAGCGGAAGAGATCCCAGATCGACGGAGCCACTTCCGAGCCCGGAGTGAGCTCCGTGTCGCCGACGGACGACACGAATCCCAGCGCGTGCCCGATCTCGTGCACGGTCACGGCCTCGAAATCGAACTTGTCGGCGTCGATGCCGTTCGAGGGTTGGAGGTCGAACGCGAACGCGGAGTTGAACCCGACTGACGGCGCGGGATCCGCCGGAGCGTCAAACCCGATCGTGATGAGCTGGATGAGCGGACCGACAACGCGCGCAGCCGCGCCGAGATCGGTCGGCACGGGCCCGATTGGCAACTTGTTGTAGAGAGACGTCTCTGCGGCGCTGTCGGCACGGGCCAGCAGAGCGCTGCGCACCGCAGGGTAGTTGACGTAATACGCGGAGCCGCCCGTCGATCCGAGGATGTTCGGACTCGGGTAAGGCGTGCCGAAACGGGTCGGTCCGAAGTCGACGTCGATGATGACGTTCACCGGATTCGTGATCAGACCTTCCCACACCTGCGCGGAGCGCACGAATGCGGCCTTCGCGGATGGGAACCCGTCGAGCTGCGCGGTCGACCTCAACGTGATCGTCAGCCCGGCGCTCAGCGATCGTTGGCCCGGTGCGGGATAGAACACGCGAAGAGGCTCAGATCCGGACCTCATG
Source organism: Acidobacteriota bacterium (assembly GCA_031388865.1). Lineage (GTDB taxonomy): Bacteria > Acidobacteriota > Thermoanaerobaculia > Gp7-AA8 > Gp7-AA8 > QHVT01. The sequence goes on from JANMSA010000008.1 coordinate 2,898, forward strand.
CTCACCGCTTCGCCGGCGGTGGCAATCCGGCAGATCATCGCTCCATCCACCAATTCACGAATGTACAAACGATCGGGTGCGCGCTCCAGAGTTTCCGTGGCAACGGCGGTCAACGACGAAAGCAGCAGCAACGCGCAAAGCGAGCCACGCAGAAACATGGATCCTCCCGGATTGGTTCCTCTTGGACAGAGG
>JANMSA010000026.1:0-2585 GCA_031388865.1 Acidobacteriota bacterium
CGTCAAGCGGCACGGGTTCGGCGGCGGACGGGAGTCCCACGGTTCGATGTTCCACCGTGCGCTCCACCCATCCGGCCGCCCATGCGCATGCCCTTCATGACACGCGAAGGGAACGCGGACGCGCCGATGGAGCCGGGCGCACGGTGGAACATCGAACCGTGGGACTCCCGTCCGCCGCCGAACCCGTGCCGCTTGACGACGCCCTGGAAGCCTTTGCCCTTCGACTGTCCAACGACGTCGATGGAGTCGCCTGGCTTGAACATCTCGGCCGTAACGCGGTCACCGACGTTCGCATCGCCGCTGTACGGCACTTCCGCGAGAGTACGCACCGGCTGCACGCCGGCCTTCTCGAAATGCCCGCGCATCGCGCTGGTCACGCGGCGGTTCGAGATCTTCTCGACCAGACCGATCTGCACGGCGTCGTAGCCGTCCTTCTCAGCCGTCTTCTTCTGGACCACGAGGCATGGACCGGCCTGGATGACCGTCACAGGGACCAGTGCGCCGTCTTCAGCGAACACCTGGGTCATCCCCACCTTCTTGCCAATGATTCCTTCGATTGCCATTGTCTTGTCTTTCCACCTTGGAACCCTTGCGGGTTCATGTGTCGTTCTAAGAGCTCGCAGCTCTCAGCTCTCAGCTCGTAGACCCACCCGCCCGCATCTCCTGAGAGCTGCGAGCTGCGAGCTGCGAGCTACTTTCCGAACGCCTTGATCTCCACGTCGACACCTGCAGGTAATTCCAGCTTCATGAGCGCGTCGACGGTTTGCGTCGTCGGCTCCAGGATGTCGAGCAGGCGCTTGTGCGTCCGCATTTCGAACTGCTCTCGCGATTTTTTGTCCACGTGCGGCGAGCGCAGGACCGTGTACTTGGAAATCTGCGTCGGCAGAGGGATCGGTCCCGCCACCCTGGCTCCGGTGCGCTTGGCCGTGTCGACGATCTCAGTCGTCGACTGGTCGAGCACGCGGTAGTCGTAAGCCTTGAGACGGATGCGGATCTTGTCGTTCATCAGGATTCCTTACCTTCTGCCTAAAAGAGCGAAGTGGAGCGGCGCGCCCTCAGGCCCGCCGCTCCACAAAAAAGGGAGCTACTCGATGACCTCGGTCACCGTGCCGGCGCCGACCGTGCGGCCGCCCTCACGGATTGCGAAGCGGAGACCCTTCTCCATCGCGATCGGCGCGATGAGATTGATGGTCAGGGAGGTGTTGTCTCCCGGCATGACCATCTCGGCGCCTTCGACCAGCGCAGCGGTGCCCGTCACGTCGGTGGTGCGGAAGTAGAACTGCGGGCGATAGCCGTTGAAGAACGGGGTGTGGCGTCCGCCCTCTTCCTTGGTCAGGATGTAGACCTCGGCCTTGAACTTCGTGTGCGGGGTGATCGAGCCCGGCTTTGCGCAAACCTGGCCGCGCTCGACATCCTTGCGCTCCACGCCGCGGAGCAGGAGGCCGACGTTGTCGCCCGCCTGACCCTGATCGAGCAGCTTGCGGAACATCTCGACGCCGGTGACGATCTTCTTGATGGTCGGGCGCAGACCGACGATCTCGATTTCCTCGCCAACCTTCACGATGCCACGCTCGATGCGGCCGGTGACGACCGTGCCGCGGCCGGAGATCGAGAAGATGTCCTCGACCGGCATCAGGAACGGCTTGTCGATGACGCGCTCGGGGATGGGGATGTACGAGTCGACGGCATCCATGAGCTCCATGATCTTGTTGGCCCACTCGTCGTTGTTGTCCGTGGTCTGCAGCGCCTTGAGGGCGGAGACACGGATGATGGGGATGTCGTCGCCGGGGAACTCGTAGCTGGTGAGCAGCTCGCGGACTTCCAGCTCGACGAGCTCGAGGAGATCCGGATCGGCCGCGTCGACCTTGTTCAGGGCGACGACGACATACGGCACACCGACCTGCCGGGCGAGCAGGATGTGCTCGCGGGTCTGCGGCATCGGTCCGTCGGTGGCAGCGACCACCAGGATCGCGCCGTCCATCTGCGCGGCGCCGGTGATCATGTTCTTGACGTAGTCAGCGTGACCCGGGCAGTCGACGTGCGCGTAGTGGCGCTTGACCGTCGAGTACTCGACGTGAGCGGTGGCGATGGTGATGCCGCGCTCGCGCTCTTCCGGCGCTTTGTCGATCTGGTCAAAAGCCACGAACGAAGCCGTGCCCTTCGACGCGAGGATCTTGGTGATGGCCGCCGTCAGCGTGGTCTTGCCGTGGTAGACGTGACCGATCGTGCCGATGTTGACGTGCGGCTTACTGCGATCGAATTTCTCTTTGGCCATTGGATCTACCTCCGTATTTAGTTCTTAGCTCTTTAGTGCTCAGCTGTCAGCCTCGCAACCCGTGCTCTCCGGTTTCCCTGAGAGCTGCGAGCTGCGAGCTAAGAGCTGGTCTCAAACTCGCTGTGTCGTTCCGCCGCTCTTGGCGATGATTTCCTCGGCCACGTTCTTCGGGGCCGGCTCGTACCCCAGGAACTGCATGGAGTAGCTGGCGCGCCCCTGGGACATCGAGCGCACATTGGTGGAGTACCCGAACATCTCCGAGAGCGGCACGTGCGCGCGGATGACCTTCGCACCGCCCCGCTCTTCCATC
>JANMSA010000046.1:0-6309 GCA_031388865.1 Acidobacteriota bacterium
TGAGGACGGCCCTACGGGGATTGAGGATGAAGGATTGAGGATTGAGGATTGAAAAGCGGAGACGACGGCACCACAGGTTCACTCATCCTCAATCCTCAATCCTCAATCCTCAATCCGCGAAGCGTGGTCATCACCGGCTTCGGGATCATCTCCCCTTTCGGGCGAGGGAAAGCCGCAGCTCTGGAAGCGCTTCGCGCTGGCCGCAGCGGCGTGCGAACCATCAGCAGCATCGACACGACTCTGCTCAACTGCCGCATCGCGGGCGAGGTGCCGGATTCGGCGCACGAAGGAGAGCCTCGCGGCCACGATCGCTTCACGCGGTTCGCTCTCCTTGCCGCTGATGAAGCTGCCGCGCAGGCAGGCGATCTCGCCGCCGACCCCAACCGGGTCGGGGTGCTCATCGGCACCGGCCTCGGCGGGTGCGAGACCGTCGATGCGAACTACCGGCGGCTCTACCGCGAGGGCTCGCGAGTCCATCCGATGGGAATCCCCGCCTCGATGTATAACGCTGCGGGCGCCGCGATCTCCGCCCGGTTGAAAGCGAAAGGAATTTCCTACGCCGTGGTCTCCGCCTGCGCGTCGAGCGCCCATGCGATCGGCCTCGCGGCGCAGGCGATTCGCACCGGGCAGGCCGATGCGGTCTATGCAGGAGGTGCGGACGCGCCGCTGTCCGTCGGAATCATCAAGGCGTGGGAAGCGCTGCGCGTTCTGGCCGTCGACAACGAGCACCCCGAGGAGGCCTGCAGGCCGTTCAGTGCGGATCGGCGGGGGCTGGTGCTGGCAGAGGGGGCAGCCGTGTTCGTACTGGAGTCGCTGGAAGGGGCTCAGCGTCGGGGGGCAACCATCCTCGGCGAGATTGCCGGCTTCGGCGCAACCAGCGACGCCGGGCACGTGACGGACCCCTCCGCAGACGGCGCAACGCGGGCGATGCAGCTGGCGCTTGCAGACGCTGGCTGGTCGCCGGAGGACGTCGGATATGTCAACGCTCACGGCACCGGCACGCGTGCCAACGATCCCACGGAGACTGCCGCGATCAAGGAAGTGTTCGGCGGGCGGGTGCCGCCGGTTAGTTCGACCAAGTCGCTGCACGGCCACGCCATGGGCGCCTCGGGTGCCATCGAGATCGCGTGCTCGCTGCTCGCGCTCGAGGATGGCTTTCTGCCGCCCACCATCAACCTGCACCGCGCCGATCCGGCGTGCGACCTCGACTACGTGGCCAACGAGCCACGGGCAGCAAGGTTGGACACCTTCATTTCCAATTCGTTCGGCTTCGGGGGCATGAACGCGGTAGTGGCAGTCCGTTTGCTAGGCCGAAAGTTGAATTCGGTTCGGAGGCAGTCTTGATCGTAGAAAAGAAGCATCTCGACAACTTCACGATTCTGTACGTCGAAGGTCTGATCAAGCTTGGAGAGAGCGCAGAGTTCTTCTCCTCCGCGCTGGAGAACGTGCTCAAGAACGAGAGCACCAATGTCGTCATCGACTTCACCAAGATCGACTACATCGACTCCACCGGCATCGGCGAGATGGTCGGCTACCTCGGCAAGTTCACGGGCCAGAACCGCAAGCTCATCCTCGTCAACCCGTCCGAGCGCATCCAGAAGCTACTGAAGCTCGCCAAGCTCGACTCCGTCTTCAAGATCTACGGCACTGAGGAAGAAGCGATCTCCGCGGAGAGCGGCGCGCCGGCAAAGGCGTGAAAGTGAGCCCGAGCGCTGAGACGGCGCGTGGACCGCGGAAGCGATGATTCCCTGCGGCCTTCCCGTTGACTCACACTCCCCCCCGCGCGCCGCTGTCTTAAACTGCCCAGCATGAGCGTCCCCCTCACGCGCGTCTATCGTGGCGCTCAACTGGAGTCGGTCCATTGCGGTTCAATCGCCGTAGTCGACTCGCGAGGAGCATTGCTCGCGTATGTGGGCGACCCGGCGCTGCGCACCTGTCTGCGCTCGGCGGCGAAGCCGTTTCAGGCCATCCCCCTTCTCGAGTACGGCGGCGTGGAGGAGTTTGACCTCACCGGTGAGGAGATCGCTCTCACCTGCGGCTCCCATGGTGGCGAGCCGCTCCACGTCGCAACGGCCGCGGCGCTGTTGCGTAAGGGGGAGTTCGACGAAGAGGACCTCCTCTGCGGAGCGCACCTGCCTTACGACGAAAAAGCGGCTGCTGATCTGCGGGCAGCCGGTGAAAACCCCTCTCCTCTGCACAACAACTGCTCAGGCAAGCACGCAGGGATGTTGCTCGCTACTCAGATGATGGACGTCCCGAGCGCCCGCTATATCGACGCGGAGCATCCGCTTCAGGTGGTCATGCGCGAAACGCTGGCGGATTTTGCGCAGCTCGCTCCGGAAGAGATCCCCACCGCCATCGACGGTTGTGGAGCGCCGGCGTTTTTTCTCTCTCTCCATCGCGCGGCGTTCGCATACGCCCGTCTCATGAGCATGTCCGACCAGGACCGCTACGGCGAGAGCGCGGCACGGATCATCAGCGCGATGACCGGCTTTCCGCATTCCGTGGCGGGCAACTGGAGCATGACCTCGCCCCTCATGACCGCTTTCGGCGGCGAGCTTCTGGCGAAGGAGGGCGCAGAGGGCCTCTACACGATGGCGCTCGGTCCGTCGCTGTGCGCAGAATTGACCGGGAGGCTCGCGCTCGCCGATGATGCAGCGATCGGGATCGCCCTGAAGATCGACGACGGGTCGATGGATCGCGGACGCAATCCCGCCATCCTGCGCGTTCTGGAGCTGCTGGGGATCGATCTGGGTGCGCGTCCGGCCCTGGAACGTTTCAGGAATACGGCGTTGCACAACCGCACGGGCACGCACGTCGGCGAAGTGCGAGCGGAGTTCGAACTGGAGGTCTTATGACGAACAAGGATGAAGGCAGAAGGATGAAGGATGACCGGACAGCAAGCCCGTGGAAGAAGTTCATCCTTCATCCTTTTTGCTTCTGCCTTCTCTTCGCCCTGGCGAGCGCCTCCTGCAAAACCGTGGGGGTGAGCATGATGCCTGGCGGGTATGCGGAAGTGTCGCCGACGGTGGCGAACGAGATGATGCTCGACTCCAAGCAGATCGTGATCTTCGACATGCGTCCCGACGCCGTGTTCCGCGGGAAGCACGGCTACATCGCCGGCGCCCTCAGCGTTCCGTTCGAGACCATCGAGCGCCAGCTGCCGGAGCTTCTCCCCTACCAGAACAGCACGGTGCTGGTTTATGGCGACAATGACACGGACGGGGCCATCGCGGCCAGGATTCTGACCGTCGCAGGGTTCCGGAACGTGGTCCATATCTCCGGGGGCCTGGACAGGTGGATTGAACGCGGCTATCGGACGGTTAGCTCTGTCAAACCATGAGACGAGCTCTCCTCGCCATCGCACTTTTCGTCTGTTTCGCATCGTCATCGACCACGGTCGAAGCCCAGAGCCTCGACCCGAACGCAGCGCTGAAGGCTTATGCCGGGAAGGTCGTCCCTCGCTGCCCGGACGCTACTGTGACCTTCGAGCCGATGAACACCCGCGGCCCGGCGAACTTCTCGCCGTTCATGATGACCATCCGTTCGGCCACCGACCAGTACTGCGGCTCTCAGAAGCACGTGCTGCACTCGCCGAGATCTCAGCAGGTGTTGATCGGCACGGTGATCGCCCTGCCGAACGACAAGCGCCCCACGAACGTGCGCATCTCCGAGGAGGCGACCCGCCTGCTCGGCAAGCCCGTCACGGCGACCATCGCCCCCTTCCCGCTCGGAGACGGCATCAAAGCGGTTTCGATCTCGCGGCAGACCCCGTTCGGTCCGTTCGGCTACAACGGATTCGTCGACGCCTCCGAGCAGTTCGTGATCATCGGCTTCCGCGGCACGCTCACCACTGATCCCGCGAAGACGCTGCGCGAGACGCTCGGCGTAGCGACCGGTGCGCGCCGGGGAAATGCGGCCGCCAAAGTGGAGATCATCGAGGTCTCCGACTTCCAGTGCCCGACCTGCGCCCGCGCTCACGAAAAGATCGAGCCGCTCATCCAGAAGAACCTCTCCAGGGTCAACTACGTGCGCATCGACCTGCCGCTCTTCGAGCATCACGAATGGGCAGTCCCCGCCGCGATGGGAGCACGGGCGCTGCAGCGCGTTGCACCGGCCAGGTACTGGCAGTACGTCGACTACATCTTCAAGAACCAGGAAGCGATCGGCAAACGCAAGATCGACGACGTCGTCCGCGAATGGGTCGAAGACAACGACGTCGACTGGGCGGCGTTCCAGAAGATCTACACCTCCAAAGCCGAGCGCCAGGCGCTCCTCGATCAGGTCAGCCGCGCGTTCGCCGTGGGAGTGGCATCCACCCCCACCTTCCTCCTCAACGGCCAGATCATGGGGTTCGGCCCTGAAGGCAAGTTCACGGTCGACGCGATCACGAAGGCGATCGGCGCTTCCTCGCCCGCGGTCAAGAAGAAGAAGTAGGCAAGTGATTCAGCAGGCAGCCTGCAGTAGGCAGTAGGCAGGAGATGAAGCCTGCCGTCTCTCTGCTGCCTACTGGCCCATTCCGGAACGCGGCGGACGGCCCGCCGTCCTGCCTCGATCTCCTGCACCCTGCCAACTGCATACTGCCTACTAGAGTTTCAAAGTCCGAGGCTCACCTTCGCTGCGTAGCTCCGCACTTCCCCTTGCGTCACTTCCACGACGATCTTCGGGATGAGCAGGGAGAACTTCACTCCGAGGGTGATGCGGTTCGAGGCACTTTCATCGTTGAGCACGACCGCGGCCAGAGTCGGGACGATGATGTTCCCTTGTGCATCGCTCCGCGCGCGGCCGATCGCCGCGTAGGGTGTGACCGGTCCGAAGCCTTTCGAGACGAACAGCTCCACACCGTAGGTCGTCAGCTCGAAGTTTTCCACACCGCGGAGCGTCGAGTACGCGCCCCGTACCGCGACGGTCGGCGTCACGATGCCTCCGCCCAGAATCGGCACATCGAGCGCGCCTCCCCACACCTCGATCTTCGTGTCCGGCACCTTTGAGTAGATCGCGGAGATGGTGGCAAAGGAGAGACCTTTGGAGGCCACGATGCGCGGCACCGCAACGTGATCGCTGATCGAGAAGTCGTCGCTCACGGAACGTTGCCAGTAGGACGCGTTGATGTCCACGGGGACTGCCGTCGCGGCGATTCCGATGTCGAAACCGAGCAGCCCGCGCGCGCGCGCCGAATCGACAGGCGTGGCGTAGATCGACTGGGCTACCAGCCTCGAGAACTCGGCGAACTCGGCCGGCGCAATTCCCGGATCGAACTCGATGTCGCTCTGCGCGCTGAGCGGCAGCGCGAAGAGAGCGATCAGAAGAGCTGCGACATGAAGTCGTTGCTCTGCAGAAATCCTGACGGCGTGAAAGAGACCCGCCCAACACTGTGCTGCAGCCACCCGCCCTGTAGTCCACGCTCGAGCCATTGGATGCCCTCCTCGCCGCAGAGTGCGACCAGGTCTTCATAGCACATGCCGGACGTGCGGCGCAGTTGCAGGAAGATCTGCTCGCGCCGGACTTCCTCTGGTCCCAGCTCTTCGTGGAAGTCGCCCGCGGCAGGCGAAAGCTCGATGTAGCGGCGAATGTCACGCGTATTCGCAAAGCGGGCCCGCCCCGCAAACGAGTGCGCGCCCAGGCCGAAGCCGAAGTACTCCTCGCGTTTCCAGTACCGCAGGTTATGCCGCGACTCGTCGCCGGAACGCGCAAAGTTGCTGATCTCGTATTGCGGCAACCCGGCAGCGCCCAGGCGTTCGATGGCCTCGAGGTAGAGATCGGCCACGAGATCGTCCTCCGGCAGCGTCATGCGGCCCCGCGCCACCTGAACCTGCAGCGGCGTGCGCTCCTCGAGGTCGAGCATGTACAGAGACAGGTGCCCCGCGCCGAGCTCCACCGCGGTCTCGAGCGTCTCCCGAAACGACTCGGCGGTCTGATGCGGCAGGCCGAGGATCAGGTCGAGGTTCGAGCGGGTGCCGCTGGCGACGATTGTGCGCACCGCGCTCAGCGCTTGCTGCCGGTCGTGAATGCGGCCGATGGCGACCAGCTCCGCGTCGTGGAACGACTGCACGCCAATGGAGATGCGATTGACGCCGAGGTCGCGCCACGCGGCCACACTCTCCGCCGTGACGTCCTCAGGGTTCGCCTCGAGCGTGATCTCCGCATCGGGCGTAATCGGGAAGCGGTCTCGAATCGCAGCGAAGATCCGGGCGAGGTTCTGGGGCGCCGTCCGCGAAGGGGTTCCACCCCCGAAGTAGACCGTGTCGACGGCCGGTGTCATCCCGTCACGGGATGAATGCCGCAAAGACTTGTCATCCCGAGCGTGAG
>JANMSA010000146.1:0-3023 GCA_031388865.1 Acidobacteriota bacterium
GCCACCGAGCCGGTTCGGATCGCGAATCGATCCGAGCCGTTGGTAAAGCAGAACGCAGACGCTCTGGAACACGTCGGCCGAGGCCTCCGGCGACAGGCCCATACGCCGAGGCACCGAGAAGATCAGTCCCTGATACCGCGATATCAGATCTCGCCATGCGGCGTCGTCGCCGGTCAGGCATCGCGCAATCAGATCAGGCTCAGTGGGAGAATCCGGGGAGGGCATGCTCAGACGGCATTTCAGCACAAAGGCCGCTGCCCTGCGAGCGGTAGCGCAGAGGTTTCTATCTGGCGGGAGCGACGGCGGTGTTGGAGAGACTGTGGGTGGTGGGTGTCGCGAGCCGCCTGATAGAAATCGCTGAACGAAACCGCGGGGGATTACGGACTGTGTAGCGGGGCGGCGCTATGGAGATAGTTCGCTGTGGAGTACCGGAGCGCGTGCGGTATCGGAGACTTCGGAGAGTTGAGGGGTGGATTGGAGGGTAGTTCTGGAGGAAGGCAGGGTCATTGTCTGGGGTGAAGCGGGCCGATGGAGCGATTGTGGTCTGATCCGGGTGAGAGCGGGCACACGACGAGCGAGCCGCCCGAGAGGCAGCCGCGCGGGAGCGACGCGTTGTGCGGTGCTGATCACGATGTGTCGAAGAGCACGGACGAGGGCGCAGCGAGAAGCCGCGGGACGTCGAGATAGGGCGGCGCGCGGAAGCGGGACGGCCTCGGAATGATCTCGATGACGCGCATGCGGCCGGACGTGCATTTGGGACAGCGGTCGATGGCGTCGCCTGTCAGGACTTCGAGGGCCTCGGACGCCGTGCGGCAGTGCTCGAGGCGATTCCCGGGCGGGTCGGTAACGCCAAGGAGTCGGCGGATGAGGGCGAGGTTTGCAGCACGGCAGGCGTTGGCGAGAAAGCCGTAGCAGCGGATGCGGTGAAAGCCTGACGGGAGGGTGTGGAGCAGGAAGCGGCGAATGAAGTCGGCGGCGGTGAGCGTCATTAGATTGTCGCGGCCGTGGTCCGAGTAGTCCTTCCAGCGGAAGGAGACCGACGAGTCGGAGATGTCGGTGATGCGATGGTTTGAGATGGCGACGCGGTGGGTGTAGCGGCCGAGATACTTGAGGACGTGTTCGGGACCGCCGAAAGGGCGTTTGGCGTAGACGACCCAGGAGAGCTTCCTCTGATCGGCAATGAAACGCGCGAAGACGGCCGGATCGGCAAGGTCGGCGAGTTGACCGTGAAAGGCGAGGTGGCCGCGGCGAAAGGCAGCCTTGAGCTTCTCGAGAAAGAGCCGGCGGAAGAGCTTCGAGAGGACGCGGACCGAGACGAAGAAGCTCTTTGGGCAGGAGATCCATTGTGAGCGGTCGGGGGAAAGGCCGCCGCCCGGAACGATGCAGTGCAGATGGGGATGGTGCGTGAGGGTCTGTCCCCATGTGTGGAGGACGGCGAGCAGGCCGATGCGAGCGCCGAGGTGCTTGGGATCGGCGGCAATCGTCGTGAGGGTTTCGGCCGTGGCGGCGAAGAGGATGCCGTAGAGAACGCGCTTGTTCTGGAGGGCGAGGTGCGCGACCTGGGACGGAAGGGTGAAGACGACGTGGAAGTAGGGAACCGGAAGCAGGTCGGCGCAGCGGGCCTCGACCCACCGCGCGCGAGCGAGCGACTGGCACTTCGGGCAGTGGCGGTTGCCACAGCTGTTGTAAGAGATGCGCTGATGGTGGCAGACGTCGCAGGCTTCCACGTGACCGCCGAGGGCGGCCGTCCGGCAGCATTCGATCGCGCGGATGACGCGGCGCTGCTCCGGGAGAAGCGTCGCGCCGTCGTGGGCGAGGAAGTCAGCTCCGAACTTGTGGAAGACGTCGGCCACCTCGAAGGGCGGCCGCCCGCTCACGACTCGTCGGTCTCGATTGCGGGCAGGATGCGGTCGAGCGGGCTCTGGATGGACCCGATCCGATCGCTCGACACGTGGGTGTAGCGCGCCGTCGTGCGCAGGCTCTGGTGACCGAGCAGTTCCTGGATGTCCCGGATACTGACTCCATTCTCGAGCAGATGCGTCGCGAAGCAGTGGCGCAGGGTGCGCGGGGTGACGCGCTTGGAGAGGCCGGCGTCCGCCGCCGCCCGCCTGCAGACGTAGCGAATGGTCGAGACGCCGACGGGCGTCGACGGGTCGGCGCCCGCAAAGAGCCAGTCGACGGGCCGCTCACGTCTCCAGTGCGCCCGCAGGATCTCGAGCAGCACCGGAGACAGCATGACGTGGCGGTCACGCAGTCCCTTGCCCTGGCGTACGGTGATGACCTTGCGCTTGCGGTCGATGTGCTCGAAACGCAGATGCGTCGCCTCTGACGACCGCATCCCGGTCGCATAGATCGTCGTCAGAATCGTCCGGTACTTCAGATTGACGACCGCGTCGAGCAGGCGGCGGACCTCGGAGGGCGCGAGCACGACTGGAAGCCGATACTCGCGCTTCGCGTAGGCGATGTAGGGCGTCGACCACTCGCGACCGAGAGTCACGAGCTGGACGAAGCGGATGGCGCATCGGGCGAGGTTGACCGTGCTCGACGACAGTCCACGGTCGACGAGATGAAGCAGAAAGGTGCGAGCCTCTTCGGGACCGAGGTGTTCCGGCGATTGGCCGAAGTACTTCGCGAAGCCCGCGACGTAGCGGATGTAGGTCCTCTGGGTCTGCGCGGAGAAGCTGCGAAGGCGCATGTCGTCTATCATTCTCAGGCGGAGTGCAGTCATGTGATGCTCCCTTGTCGGGTGGATTTGCAGGCTTTGACACCCGCATCATCACCGACAAGGGGGCTCTCCGCACCGTCCGTCACGCGCCGCAACGCTTCTCGCGCACGCCACCGCAATCAGACCTGCGGCAACGGACCGCCGGCCGAAGCGCGCCACTTGCTCGAGGCACCCCCGTTTACTACCGCGCAGCGGTTTCGTTCAGCGAGCTGCCCGCGTCGCCCGCGCGTAGGGGCCTGGCAAATGGTTCCCCTGGCCGCCGCATGGGAGACCACTCGGCGGCGTCCCTCGGCGTATC
>JANMSA010000148.1:0-3726 GCA_031388865.1 Acidobacteriota bacterium
GGCGTCGCGTGAATCGCCTCCTTCGAATCCCGAGGATCGCTGCGGTCCACCCGCGAACCGCCCAGCGATCTCTCCGGTACCGCGCCACCCGCCCGGCGATTCTTGCTCCTATAATCTGCGCATGCTCCGGATCGTGGTGGAACGAGCCGGCGAAATCGTGCATGACGACACGTTTCGCAAGGCGATGATCTCGTGCGGCCGCGATGCCGCTAATGACATCGTTCTGGAAGCTCCCTACGTCTCCTCCCATCACTTCCTCATCAAAGAGGACCAGGCCGGAAGCGCGTTCCGTATCTTCGATCAGAGCTACAACGGGACTTTCTGGGAAGGGGAACGGATCAAGACTCTGCGCTTCGACTCGGCCACGGTGGTGAAGATCGCCGACTTTCAACTCACCCTCATTCCGTTTGACCGGAGTGGAACCGCCGAGTCGGCCAGCACGGTCGACCAGCACGCAGTGACAGTCCGCGAGGATCTTGATGAGCCCACACGCACCGGTGAAATCATCATTCCCGGCGGGCTCCTCGGGCCCGCTGAGCTTCGGTCGGCCATTACCTCGGACGATGTCAGAAGCGCCGTCTTCCGCGATTCGGCCACGATCGGACGCTCCCGCGGTTCGACTCTTCAGTTTGTCTCGCGTGGTGTATCCCGGCGGCACGCCGTGATCTCGGCGGGGCCAAGCGGGTGGATGGTCCGGCGCACCTCGCTGAAGAACGGTCTCACCGTCAATCATCATGAGCTGGCTGAAGGACAGGCCGTGCCACTCCAGGACGGCGATGTGCTGCGATTCTGCGACGAGGAAGTGCTCTTTCTCTATCCGGCCACCCGGTCTGCCGACGAGCCGCCGCCGTCGCTTCCAGCCGAGGGCTCACCGAATCTCGATCTGGCCGTCAATCGGCGCGTCTGTTCCGACCCGGTCGTGGCCGCTTTCGATGTGGTCGGGTTCCTGGGCACGAAGACGGTGGGCCGATTCGAGAACGAGATGGAAGAGGAGATTCGCTTCCGGCGGCCGATTCTTCTGGACCTCGGATACCTGATCGGCCTCGATGGAGCAGGCCTGACCGGCCTGGGCCGCGTGATCCAGCGCGCCGAAAAGGAAGACGTTCCCATTCAACTCATTCGCGTCACTCCTCGTATCGCTGACCTTCTCTCTTTCTCGTCGCTTCGAAGAATGCTGACCCGCTACTTCTCCAGCGACGAGGAGAGCGCGATTCGAAAATTACGTTCGTCCTGAGGAGAACTTTTGGCGTTTTTCTGCATCAGCTGCAAGTCCGCGATCGAGTCGCGATTCAAGGCTTGCCCCTTCTGCGGGGAGCCCATCACCGATTTTCTCCGCCTCTACCTGGAGCAGCCCATCGACGGCAAATACCAGATCCTGTCCCGGCTGGGAATCGGAGGGATGGGCGAGGTCTACAAGGTGGTCCATACCCATCTCAACCAGATTCGCGTGATCAAACTGATGCGTCACAACATCATGAAGGAGGAAGGAGCGCAGGAGCGCTTCCTCCGTGAAGCTCGTCTGGCCACCCGGATCAATCATCCCAACGTCGCGGCGCTCTATGACTTCTCAGGATTGCCCGACGGCTCCTTCTATATGGTCTGGGAGTTCATCGACGGCACGAACCTCGGCGATCTGATCCGCGGCCGAGGCTGTCTGTCACCCCGCTACACCGCGCGGCTGGCGGCGCAGGCTCTGGCCGGTCTGGACGCGATCCACCGCCAGGGCGTGGTGCACCGGGACATCAGTCCCGAGAACATCATGATCACCAAGGACGAGGACGGTGAGGAGAGGGTGAAACTCATCGACCTCGGCATCGCCAAACAGGTCGGTGAGATGGGAGACGACAAAACCAAGACCGGCATGTTCGTCGGCAAGTGGAAGTACTGCTCGCCCGAGCATCTGGGCATGCTGAAGGAGGGAGAGAAAATCGACGGGCGGGCCGACCTCTACTCTTTCGGGATCGTGATGTACGAAATGCTCACCGGAACCCCGCCTTTCCAGGCCGATTCTCCTCATCGTTATCTTCTGCTCCATGCCACGACCACGCCGCCGCCCCTGGCCTTGTTCAACCCTACGACCCGCGCTTCGGCCGAGCTCGAAGAAATCATTTTCAAGGCACTGGAGAAGGAGCGCGGCAACCGGTTTGCGTCTGCGCGCGAGTTCGCGAGACGTCTGGAGAGCATCATTCCCAGTCTCGACGAAACGGCCGCAACCCCGATTGCTCCCGGGAGCGATGAGGCCCCCACGGGCGAGCTCGTTCTCGGGACCGAGTCGACGATCGCGCTCTATCGGCTGAAGCAGGCAAGTGAGGATGCTGGTTTGGACAAGGGCCTGGACAGCGCTACAGCGGCTTCGAAGCAGCCGTCCGCTCCTGTCGAGAGCGCTCCGACGGTCGCTGAAGCGTTCGAGTCTGTGATGCTCGAGGATCGAATCGGGGCGCCGACACCGATGCAGGTTCCGTCGCGCCCCGCCCCGGCGCCGAAACCCCGTTCAAGAATGCGCATGGCTGCCGTCGCTTCGGGAGTCGTCGTTGCTCTCATTGTCGCTTCCGCTCTGATCTCCCGGAGCGAGCCTGAGAGCTCGGGTCCGGGTCCGGTGGCCGCGAAGCCCGTTGCCGCTGTCAAAGGCTCGGTGGGGGTCAATGCCTTTCCCTGGGCCGAAGTCGAGATCGTGGATCTTGGCAACGGGACCAAGGTCGAGACGGGAGGGCGGCTCATCACGCCGGCCTGGATCGACCTTCCTCCCGGCCGCTACGAACTCACGCTGCGAAACCCCCGTGTCGCCAAAGCGGAGACGCGCGAAGTTCAGATCAAGCCCAGCTCGCGGGAGATGGTGATGGTCCAGCTGATGTCGCCGGCCAGGGCTGCCTATCCGGATTTCGGCGGGGGAAAATGATGAAACGCTTTGCTCCTCTCAGCATGGCCATTCTTCTCATCGCGTCCGACGTCATGGCCGCGGACAAATGGTGGGACTACTACAAGCGTGGCACCGCCGCGGTGGCTAAGAGCGAGTGGTCGACAGTCGCCGATCAGATGTCGAAATCGATCGCTCTGAAAGGTGAAGAGGAACTGGCGGCCAAAGCGCGGAGAGAGACGCTGATTTATGTACCGCACTACTGGCTGGGAACGGCGCGCTTCAACCTGGGTGATTTTGACGGGGCGATTCGTGAGTGGGACATCTCCCAGAATCAGCGCGTCGTTCAGAAAACTCAGCACTACCCCGACCTCCGCAGCTATCTGGCTCGTGCCCAGGCGCAGAAGGCGAAGGGTGTGGCGGCTCTTTCCGCAGACGACCGCAAGGCCGCCGAATCGGCGCTCAATAAGGCCATCAGCAGTCAGGTGCAGGCCATCAGCGGAGGAGGAGACCGGAGCGAGACGTATCGACTGGCCAACCGGCGACTCCAGGAAGCATGGGCTCAATTCAACAGGGCCGGAAACGACCCGAAGGCTTATGCTCACGTCGCTGAAACTGCAGGCAAGGCGCGGGAGCTGTTCGCGGAGGCCGCCACGGAGGCCGCCAGCCGCAAAGTAGCAAAAACAACTCCGAGAGTCGTGGTGCCTCCGCAGACTTCTCCGCAGACTTCGCCGCAGGCAGGCAGTGTCGCGCCTCCTCCGGCTCCGCCGCAGGAGACAACTCCCAAACCCGCGATAGCCGAGCTACCCGTTGATCCAGCGCCGCCCAGGAATCCCGATCTCGATAAGGTTCGGTTACTGCTCGCGCGATTC
>JANMSA010000209.1:0-4881 GCA_031388865.1 Acidobacteriota bacterium
GTGGGACCGGGGCGGGTGGGGGGCCATGCGCGCGCCCCGCGGCCCCGCCCGCCGGGGTCCCTCGACTCACCCTCGGGATGACATGTTGAGCGGCGCCCGGCTCCAGGACGCCCATCTCTCCCA
The DNA here is from genome assembly GCA_031388865.1 of Acidobacteriota bacterium. Lineage (GTDB taxonomy): Bacteria > Acidobacteriota > Thermoanaerobaculia > Gp7-AA8 > Gp7-AA8 > QHVT01. The sequence goes on from JANMSA010000209.1 coordinate 124, forward strand.
GCAGGCGGAGCAGCACGCGGTTCTCCGCGCTCGGGGCGACGATGTAGTGCGCGCCCCACGGATACGATGCGGTGCTCCGCGAGGTGCCGCCGAGGGCAGGCTCGAGCTCGAACAGCAGCACATCGCGGACGCCGGCGTTCGCGAGCCGCCACGCCGAAGCGAGTCCGGCGATGCCGCCACCCGCGATCACGACCTCACGGGTCTCCCAACGCGAAGGCTGCGGCAAGGGCCCTCCGCGCAGGCGATGGCCGGTCTCGTGCGATGTGCCGGCCAGTTCCCCCGGGGGCAACGCCATCGGTCGCTCGCGACACGCCAGCGCTGCGAACGGCGCTCCCAGAAACGTGGTGAGGACGTCCCGGCGCGTCAGCTCCACTTGCGCCACTCGTCTTCGTAGTACCTCACCAGCATCTGGTTATCGAGCCGGTTGATCTCGACCGGCACCGGCGCCATGTCGCGCGGGAAGACGAACAACGTCGCGAGCGACGCGTCATCGAGAAAACGCGTCGGCACGCTCACACGGGAGGGCGCCTCGAAGTCGCGCTGCGATGCGAGCGCGAACCCCCACACGCCGAAGGACGGCACGGTGGTCTGGTAGGGCCGCACGCGCAGCCCCGCGGCCTCGAGTGTCCGTACGATGCACCAGTACGACTGACGGGCATACAGCGGCGAGGTGGACTGCACCGCAACCGCCCCATCGGGCGCCAGACGCGCGCGCAGGAGCCGGTAGAAGCGCGTCGAGTAAAGCTTGCCCAGGGAGAACGAGCTGGGATCCGGGAAGTCGACAATCACCACATCAAACGTGTCGCGCACCCGCTCGATCCAGATCATGGCGTCCTCGTTCACGACGCGCACGCGACGGTCGCCGAAGGCGTTCTGGTTCAACGCGCGCAGCGGCGCAAACTTCGAGGAGAGCGACGTCATCTTCGGATCGAGATCGACCAGCGTGATCTGCTCCACACCCCTGTACTTCAACACCTCGCGCAGCGCCAGGCCATCGCCGCCACCGAGGATCAGGATGCGACGGGGATGTGCTGCGGTGGACATCGCGGGATGTACGAGCGCCTCGTGATAGCGGTATTCGTCGGCGGAGCTGAACTGCAGGTTGCCGTTGAGAAAGAGCTGGAAACCGGCAGCGTTGTTCGTGACCAGGATGCGCTGATACGGCGAGCTCGCCGAGTACACGATGTCATCCGCATACAACTCGTCCTCAGCCAGCGACGTGAGGAGGTCGGCGCGCAGGAGTGCGACGACGAGGATCACGATGACCACCGCCGCGCGCGCTCGCAGCACGATCACGCCGCGCAGCAATGGCCGCAACAGCCAGGTCCCGTACAGGCCGACCACGGCGTTCAGCAGACCGAAGACGATGGAGGTGCGCACCAGACCCAGTCGCGGCATGAGGAACATCGGAAACAGAACGGCGGCGAACAGCGACCCGATGTAGTCGAAGCTCAGCACACGCGACACCAGCTCCTTGAAGTCGAGGTGCTCTTTGAGAATGCGCATCAGGATGGGCAGCTCCAGGCCGACCAGCACGCCGATGGCAAAGACCACCAGATAAAGAAAGAGCCGGAACCACTCCAGCCGCGCGAAGCCGAGGAAGAGCATCGGCGCCGACAGACCGCCGATGAGTGCGACCGCCAGCTCGACATCGACGAACCGCGCCGCCAGATCGCGATCGATGAAGCGGGAGAGCCACGCCCCCACACCCAGCGCGGAGAGGTAGATGCCGATGATGAGCGAGAACTGCGTCACCGAATCGCCGAGGACGTAGCTCGCCACCGTCCCCGCGAGCAGCTCGTACACGAGCCCGCACGCCGCGATGACGAGGACGTTCAGAAAAAGGATAGGGGTGCGGTTCATGCCCTTGAGTAGGCAGTACGCAGCAGGCAGTCGGCAGGAGCTGAAGCAGAAGCAAAAAACTCCTGCCTACTGCCTACTGCAGACTGCCTACTCTCGTCACCCATGCAGCACAGAGGCAATGATGATGGCCAGGCCGAGGATCACCGAGGCCATCAGGATCGCCACTGCGGTGTTGTGGTCGTCTTCGATCTCCTTGCGGATCGAGAACGGGGAGATCTTCACCATCACCCAGTACGCGAAGGCAAAGACGATCACGCCGAAAAACGTGTAGCCGACGGTGCTCAGAAAAACCCGAATCATGGGAGAGAGATCCATCACTTGCCTCCTCGATATCCGCCATACCAGAACACGCGGGTTCCCCCGTGTGCACCGCGAGTGCCCTGCGGCGCCATGCCCTTCTTTGCGCGCGGCAATTCCAGACCGCGATGGCTTGCATAGCCGTAGCCGCCGATGATCAGCAGCGCCACCAGAATGTAGAGCGTTTTCAACATTGGTTACTCCTCATCCTGGTCATCCCCGGAGACGGCGCCAAAGGGACTGTTCGAGCTGTCTTTCCAGCGTCTGGACTCGAAGCTGATCTGGTTGACGATCGCCAGTACCGGGAACACGCTCAGAGCGATCAGAGCGAGGAGGAAGTGCCAGAAGCGGAACACCCCCTCGCGCACGTCGATGCGCAGCGGCGGAGGATCTTTGCCGGGCTCCCATTGCCCTTCGACACGGAGCACGTAGCGTCCGCCCGGGGGGCGCGAGAGCGCGACGCTCCGGTCGCGTGAGCCCTCGCTCCAGCTCTCGCCGCCATCCCGGCCGCTGTAGTACTCGAGCGGCAGCTCGACGGACTGCATCTTCCCGCTGGTCTCGTCCACGAGGTCGAGCGCGACATGCACCCAGGTGTTGGAGAGCGGCGATTGCGCTTTGATCTCCACATTCGTCCGGCCCGAGAGCTCGAACGGCTCGGTAAAAAGAACGCGTGCGTTCTCCGGAGCACCCTCCGGCCGCACCGCTGCCGACAGGTCGTACGCCTGCGAGAGAACCTGACGGCGGGGTTTCGTGGCGGCCACGAAGATCGCCACCACGATGAGCAGAAGACACATGACCGCCCACGGCCCAACCAGCCGCGGTCCCGAGAAGGGCTGCATCGGCCCGACTCCGGATGGCCGGTTGAGACCTTCGACTGCGAACGCCTGCTCGACCTCGCCTGGCTCGACGTAGCGCGCGTGCGAATAGCTGATCTCCTGCGCGCCCGTCGTGGTGAGCTCCTTCGAGATTCCGAACGGAGGGCGCACGTAGTCGACGGTGTTCACCTGCTCCCCCACCGCGACCCGCCAGTAGAACTCGCCCAGGACGTGCGTGACGCGAGCCGTCGCAGACTGGAACAGGCGATAGGGCTTGCCGTCGTACTGCACGTGCGCGAGCGAGCCGCCCGGCTCCGCGTCGAGCACTTCGCCCGGGCGCAGTGGCGTGACGAAGCTCCAGTGGTCATCGCTGCTGACCAGCCACCGGTAGCCTTTGTCGCGGTTGTAAAGCAGATACTCGGTCCAGAAGTAGTCGATATCGAAGCGCACCGCGCGTTCCATGAATCCAGCGACCACATAGGAGTCGCCGTCGATGGTGCCGTTGGTGCCGAGGGGGATGATCGGCTGGACGTTCGACTTCTTGAGCTTGGCGAAGAACTGCAACTTGCCGTTGGTGATGTCGTGGCCTGCGCCGCAGTACGGACACCAGATGCGCTCGGCCTGATCGGGAGCGCGGAGGTCGAGCGCGCCGCCGCACTGCGAGCAGTTCAGCGCGACGAGCTTCGCTCTCGCATCGCGCGCCGCATCGCCGGCGATGCCGAGCTCCGCGAGCGTCGTTTCCTTTCCCTTGAAAAGGACCGGCGGATCTTCGCTGTAGTCGATCGTGGCAAAGTTCTGTGCCGCACCGGTCAGGTCCGCGTAGCGATAGCGGCTCCCTGCATCCGGCGTCCAGGGCAGCTCACCCTCGGCGGACAGGAGCTCCGCCTCCCCAATCTCGGCGACGACCAGTCCATCGAGCACGCGTTGGCCGGGAGAAAGCGTTGCGAACGCAGGCGCCTCCGCCGCCACCTTGAAGGTGACGTAAAACCGCCCCTGCGCCTCGGCCAGCCAGGCCCATCGTCCGTCGTCGAGCGCTGCGTACCACTCGTCCCAGACGCCCCCGGCCTGATGGCGCAGCTGCGTTCTTCCGGAAATGCGAAAACCCATCCCGAGGTACTTCCCGGTCGTGCCGACGCGAAGCGGCGAGCCCGTGTCGATGAGAGCCGCGACCTGTCCGTGATTCTCGATGCCGCGATCCGTCCGCGCCACAACGGAGCGGCACGATCCGCAGACCACGACCTCCGATGACCCGATCGCGAACGCGATGGCCGCTCCGCAGTTGGGACAGTTGGCGGCCGTCATGTCCAGCGCTCCAGACGACGAACGCGTACTTCGCTCGCGCCGAAGAGGGCGATCAGACGCTCCTCCCACGGCCAGTCGGGGCGCGGCCGGCAGCAGTAGAGGTTGATCGCGGCGATGCCGTGCTCGGGATAGGTGTGGCAGGCCAGATGCGACTCGGTCAGCATCACGAAGCCGGTGATGCCGGCCTCTCCCGGAAAGACGTGCCACGCCGGAGCGTGCAGCGGATGGAGCCCCAGCTCCGCAATCACGCTGGCGAACAGGCCGTCCAGCAAGGCGACATCGCGAAGCGCCGCCTCACGACAACCGCCGGCCTCCACGAGCCACTCGGAACCGATCTCCACCGTTCTAGGATACCGGTTGTCGGTTGCCAGTTGTCGGTTGTCAGTGAGGAATTGGCCATGAAGCAGGATTTTCGCAGCCTCTTGGTTTGGCAGAAGGCAATTGCGCTCGTGACCGACGTTTATCGAGCGACACAAACATT
>JANMSA010000756.1:0-2112 GCA_031388865.1 Acidobacteriota bacterium
GGTGGTCTCGCCGTCATCCGTCCGCTTGATCGTGACCGATTGCGAAACGAGCTCACCCTCGCCCGGGGACGGAACCGCGCCACGCGCAATCGTCCTGACCTTTCCCGGCACTTGCACGTGGAAGACCGTCTCCTCGGAACCGCAGTGCATGACCGCGTCCGCCTTCACCGCGGGCAGTGTTTCCACGTCGAACCGGCCAATCCAGTCCATGGCATAGATGCGCAGCGCGGCCCCCTGCCGCCGAATCGTTTCCGGCACATCCACCCGACTGCCTCTGCGAAGTGTGATCCGCTCAGCGACCTCCGTCTCCTGCGGAACGAATCCGGGGTGAATGGCGAGCAGCCGACCGTCGAAATCAGACGGAATCTCGACGCGGCCGTCGTTACCGGACCAAAGCACCTGGTAGGGACCTGGTTTCCATTCGATCGCCAGAACCACGGCAGCACCGTGAACCGGCGCGCCGCCGGCGGTACGCAGCTCCGTCGTGCGGGCGACCGCCGGCACGGAGAGCAGGCACGCCGCGATGAAGGCCGCGGCTTCAGCGAATCTGATACACGATCGCCTCATAGCGCAGTGACGGGTACTTGCCTTTCGCGATGAGGAGGACCACGCGGTCATCACCGTTTCCCCGGATGTGCACAGGATACGCACCCGTTACCGGAGTCATGGTCAGCGATGCAGCGGCCGAGGCAGTCGCCGAGCCGTCCTTGAAGTAGCGCAGGTCCACCCGGTGCTCTTTGCCGGGCGTGCGGGTAGCCACGACGACACCCGCGCGAGTCGCCGCCACTCCCTCGATCACCGTCTGGCGGTTATAGAAGTCGAAGAACTTCGCGCGATCCATGCGAATCTGCAACTCGTCCGCGGGCAACGTTGCGCCGCCGACACCGAGTCCGCGAAGGGGGAGGGCCCGGGCCACGGCGGTTCCGTTCGAAACGTACAAAACCGGGTCGTAGGGCGTCATGTAATACGCGGTGGTCTTCGATGCGTCGACGAACCGTCGACCGTAGAGGAGCCACAACTTGTCGTCGTAGATTGTCAGAAGGCAGGTGGCGGAGGCGGCGGAGGCATCAGAATCGGTGGAGAAGAAAACACACCTTTCTCCCTTCTTCTTCTTCATCAGCGAACCGCCGCCGACCAGGCGGCTTCCGCTCATCGCCAGCGCACCGTTGGTCTGGAACGTTCGAAGCAAGTCATCGGACTGGCACTCGCCGTCGGGGCCAAACCGCAGCAGGTGCTGGCGGGCAAAATCAAACAGCACAAATCCGTCCGTGGTCGCGGCTACCGCTTCCGGTCCGGAAATCTCGCAGTACGCCTTCCCGGGTTGGGAGTAAGACCCGATTCTCTTGCCGCCGGCGTCGATGCGAACCACAGCCGGAGCGTCCGAATCGACGACGAGGAGATTCCCTTGGGGGTCGATATCGAAAGACTTGATATGGCTAAACACACCCTGAAACGAGTAGCGCGCGACGAGCCGCAGTTCCTCGGCGCGAAGGGTGCCCGCGCCGAGGATTGCGAACGCACAGAGGACTAGATGCAATGGAGAACTTGGCATGGCCCGTCCGAAATAGTCCCGCAGCGACCCTCCTCATAGCTAGCCGAATAGCAGAAACACTGTAAGTCACAACCTCCTGGGCGGGCATACGCGGAGACAGACGCCAGGAGGAGAACGGAAGCCAGGATGAATCCCTTGAGACGACGGGTCATGATCATTCCTTTCGTTTCTGGATTTTCGACACTGCGCGGCAGGCTAATCTCCACCCGGACATTAGTCAAGATGTCCCGACATATGTCGAACGATTACTGACGTCCCATCGCGATACCCCGGACACGCGAGCCGTCAGTTTCGCTTCCGACCGTGCCACCCGAGTCTCTCGCGACGAATGCCGGAGCTGTTTCTTCGCGCGTCTTGCCCTCCCGGTGCATCCAGAATGACGTTGTGCCGATCGAGTGTGTCGAGACGCGCACGCACTTCGTCTACGAGTCAGCGCGGCAGAAAACGCTCCTCGGGCGACGAGCGTGAGTCTGATGAAAAGAGAGTTGGCCCATTCCGTAAGACGCTGTCATCCCGAGCGAGGGAACGGACAACCGCTGTTGAGGTGGTCGATGAACCTG
>JANMSA010000307.1:0-6859 GCA_031388865.1 Acidobacteriota bacterium
CCCCTGCGGCGCGCATCCCTGCCTGTTGATCGGTGGAGCAGGGTCGAACGTGCCACGGGGGGGCGATGTCGCACGCTCCGGCGTGCAAGAGCGAACACGTGGTAGGTTCCGCCCATGTCCATAGGTGGGAAGATCAGGGTCGTCATCGCCAAGCCCGGGCTCGACGGGCACGACCGCGGCGCGAAAGTCATCGCACGTGCGCTGCGCGACGCCGGGATGGAAGTGATCTATACCGGGCTGCGTCAGACTCCGGAGCAGATCGTCGCAGCGGCCGTCCAGGAAGACGTTGATGTCATCGGCCTGTCGATCCTCTCCGGCGCTCACAATGTTCTGTTCCCGGAGATCATGCGGCTGCTCAAGGAGCAGGACGCGGAAGGGATCGCCGTGGTTGCCGGGGGCATCATCCCGGAGCAGGACATCGTGCGCCTCAAGGCGATGGGCATCCGCGAGATCTTTCTCCCCGGAACACCCACCTCGGCCGCCGTCGACGCCATCCGCGCCACCGTCGGCAGATGAGTTGTCATGCCTGCGGCGGCACGTCGGCGCTTGTGAGGCCAAGCGAACACTGATGACCCGACGCGCGGCGAGTCAGCTCTTCCTCGCGAACCGCACATTGTCCGCCGCGGAGGCACTGGAGCTCGGCATCGTGGATCGCGTGGCCAGCTCGCATGCCGCAGGGCTGACCCGTCTGGAGACGCTGGATGTGGGCTTTTTGAAGGAGTTGACGGTCCGCTCTCCCGGACTCTCGCGCAACGAGTTGCTTTCGCTGGCCACGATCGAAGGAGCGGGCGCCGTCCGATGAGTCGCCCCACGTGCGTGAGTGCCGGGTCAATCTAAGGGCGCCAGCCTCCTGGCCCGGCCCGCACCGCACTCCTATAAACTCCGCCCGCACATGGAAGCGCTTGAAACCCACCTCGACCCCTCCGGGGCAGACTTCAAGGCCAACGCGAAGCGTCTGGAAGGCCTCGTCCGCGAACTGAACGAGCGGCTGGCGAAGGCTCGGCTGGGCGGGGGCGAAAAATACCTGGCGCGCCATCGGGAGCAGGGGAAGGTTCCGCCGCGGGAACGGATCGCGGCGCTGCTCGATCCGGGGACTCCGTTCCTCGAGCTCTCGCCTCTTGCCGCAAACGGGATGTATGACGACGAGGCCCCGGCGGCCGGCATCATCACCGGCGTCGGGCGCATTCATGGCCGCGAATGCCTGATCATTGCCAACGACGCTACGGTCAAGGGCGGGACCTACTTCCCGATGACCGTGAAAAAGCATCTGCGAGCGCAGGAAGTGGCCATGCAGAACAGCCTTCCCTGCGTCTACCTCGTCGACTCCGGCGGAGCGTTTCTACCGCTGCAGGCGGAGGTGTTCCCGGATCGGGAGCACTTCGGACGCATCTTCTACAACCAGGCCTTGATGTCTGCCGCGGAGATCCCTCAGATCTCTGCCGTGATGGGCTCCTGCACGGCTGGCGGGGCCTATGTGCCGGCGATGTCGGACGAAGCGGTCATCGTCAAGGGAACCGGAACCATCTTCCTCGGCGGCCCGCCACTGGTGAAGGCAGCCACCGGGGAGGAAGTGACGGCGGAGGAGCTCGGCGGCGCGGATGTGCACACGCGCATCAGCGGGGTGGCCGATCACTTCGCTGAAGACGATGAGCACGCAATCGCCCTGGTGCGCAACATCGTGGAGAACCTGCGGCTGGACAAGAAAGAGCCGCCGACGCGGATCGAGCCGGAAGAGCCGCTTCATGACGCGAAGCAGCTGTACGGCGTCATCCCCAGCGAGACACGCAAGCCCTACGACGTGCGCGAGGTGATCGCACGCATCGTGGACGGGTCGAAGTTCCACGAGTTCAAGGAGCGCTACGCGCCGACAGTCGTGACCGGCTTCGCGCACATCTTCGGCTACAAGGTGGGCATCCTCGCGAACAACGGGGTGCTCTTCTCGGAGTCAGCGCTGAAGGCCACGCACTTCATCGAGCTGTGCAACCAGCGCCGCATTCCGCTGGTGTTTCTCCAGAACATCACCGGTTTCATGGTCGGTAAGCAGTACGAGCGCGGCGGCATCGCCAAGGACGGCGCGAAGATGGTTCACGCCGTTGCGAACGCCACCGTGCCGAAGTTCACGGTGATCATCGGAGGCTCGTTCGGCGCGGGCAACTACGGCATGTGCGGCCGCGCTTACTCGCCACGCTTCCTCTGGATGTGGCCGAACGCCCGCATCTCCGTGATGGGAGGCGAACAGGCGGCTGGAGTGCTGACCACCGTCAAACGCGACCAGCTCGCCCGCGCGGGGAAGGAGTTGAGCGCGGAGGAAGAGCGAGGCATCGCGGATCCGGTGCTGGCCAAGTACGAGGAGGAGGGGAGCCCGTACTATTCGACAGCTCGTCTCTGGGACGACGGGGTCATCGATCCCGCGGACACACGCATCTATCTGGGCCTGGGGTTATCGATCTCGTACAACGCACCCATCGCCGATGCGAAGTTTGGCGTCTTCAGGATGTAATGATCGTTGTCAGTTGTCAGTTGTCAGTAGTCAGTTGTCCGTGAGTTTTCGCAAGGATGGAACGGGCAGAATCTGACGCCCGGTGCATGGATCGAGAGGGACTGGACTGGTGCGGTTGTCCGTGACCACGAGTTTCGTCCGGGCGCCGCATCGCAGACAACCGACAACTGATAACCGACAACCGACAACGCCTCTGAGACAAACATGATCACCTGGTTCCTCCTCGACCTCGGCAACACGCTCATCAAGCTCGCGTACGAGCGCGTGATCGCGAATGTCTGCGTCGACGCCACCGTCACTCGGGACGAGCTGGTGGAACTACTCGAGTCGCAGGGCGGGTACCGGGACATGGAGCGGGGTGCGATCACCTTCGCGGAGTTCCATCACTTCCTCTGTGAAAGCGCCGGGTATCGCAGCTCGCTCCAGCACTTTCGCGCGGTGTGGAGCGACTTTTTCGACGGTCCGATTCCCGGAGCGGAGGATCTGCTCGACAGGATTCGGGATCGGTACAGGGTCGCATTCCTGTCCAACTCGAACGAAGTGCATGCGGAGCTGATCCCGCGCCGTTTCGCGGCGCTTTTTCGCAAGGACGACCGCTTCGTGTTCTCTCACCGGTTTGGTGTGGCCAAGCCCGATCCCGAGATGTTCCGGCGCGCGCTGGAAGTGATTGGTGCACTGCCCCCGCACGTTGCGTTCATCGATGACCTCATGGAGAACGTGATTGCGGCGCGCACCGTCGGCCTCCGCTCGTTTCAGTTCGTCGACGCGGAACAGATCACCAGGGCGCTCGTCGAAGACGAAATGCTGTAGCGCTCGCGGTTGCCGACTTAAAACGCGTTGTGGACGGTCCTGGTCAGCTTGTCCTCGCCGTACCAGCGGCGGTGGAACTCGAGCAGAGCCTCACGGTCCGTACCGTCGGGCTCGATCGCTGTCGTACCCGCCGCGGGTTGGGCGATGCGCGGGAACGAATAAAGGACGTAGTCGAAGTTCCGCTTTGTGTACTCCTCGCCGATGCGCGTGAAGGAGGCCCCATCAATCGAGAACTTCGTGACCCCGCGATAGGACAAGTCCACCCGCGAATAACGCTTGGTCTTCAACTTCTTGGCGAACTCGAGGAAGGCGGTGTGGACGTCGATGGGAGTCTGGCGGAAATTGAGCTCTTCGAGGTTGTAAACAACGACGCCTGGGATGACCCAGTACTGGTAATGAGCCGAGACCTTCATCCCGCGCAACGCGGAGTTTTCCTGAAGGATCTGATTCACAGGCTGCTGCAGCAGGACCAGGTTGGCCGTGTAGCCCACGAGGGCCGCGATCAGAGGAGTCCCGACGAAGATCAGTTTCTTGTTGCGAAAGGCGGGGAGCGGAATGGCCACGCGCTCCATCTTCAACTGACGTTTCAGGATGTCCCAGATGGGCGTTTTCTTTCCGTTGCGGGGAGATGACGGTTCAACAGGGATGGCGTAATAGGCAATGGAGAGCAGCAGACCAGCGGCGATCGACATCACTCCAACGGGGCGGAACACGAGCAGAGCACCGAGACCGAACAGGTACGCGACCCAGCTTGCGTAATTCACGCGGGACCGCAGGCGCTGTGCTCGCTCGCGGAAGAAGTCTTCGTCCAGAACCTCCGAGCAGTGCTTGCAGCGGATGGCCTTGGCCGGAATCTTCCCGCCGCAGAACCTGCAAGGCGTGTCCGAGTCGTCGCTGGCGCGGCGCTTCTCGACAGCGAGGTCTTCGGAGCGGCGTTTCTTCGGAGCCAGGTTCAGCAGGAGCAGCCCGCATGTGCCGCAGGCGGATGTGTTCGCTTCATTCAACGCCTTGCATTCGGGGCAATGCATGACTGCTGCAAGTGCAACCGGGCTGCCATTGATTCCCGGATGAGCTCAGCGCAGCCGCCCTTCACTTTCAGACGCGTCAGTGCGATGCCTGTGATGGCTCCGACACGGCCCTGAGAGGCGGGCCACCAGCCATTGCCGGATGAGCTCAGCGCCGGCGGCCAAATCGCCGTTCGATGTTGAACCCGAGTTTGACGTCGCCCGCATCGAGCCCCGAGCCTTGATACGTGGAGGTCACGTACTGGTCGACCAGCGTGGACTGATTGTTGGTCACGAGGATCTCGAACCAGTGGCCTCCGAGATTGCGCTTGATCCCGACAGACCAGCCGAAGTCGGCTTCGACGTCGTCCGGGAGGTCCGTGTTTGGCGGGATGAGTTCCGCAACGGCCATCAGGCCGGGGCGGACGGTCCAGACGAAGCCGATTGGGATGTTGAACGCGTAGTCAAAGAGGGCCACCGAGGTGTCGCCGTTGACGGCGCGCCCGGCGTTGGTGGCGACGGTGGGAAGGAAGAACAGCTCCGCCCTCCGGCCCAACTGCCTGGAGACGATTGCCTGCGCGAAGAACGACGTACGGTCTTCGAGATCACTCTCGGTGCGGATGTCTGCGCCCCCACGGAGCGCCGCGTTGAGCGGTTTGCCAGCAGTCTGACGGAAGAGCACGTACTTCGCCGCCGCCTCCACCGTGTCGTTCGTATTGCTCCGCACCACGGACAGCTGCAGATGCTGCTTCAGCGCATACGACGCGCCAAACACGACATCGGCATTGGTATCCAGGCCGAAGAAAGAATGCAGCTGATCGCTGAACGAGCCCTGGGTCAGCGACTGGTTGAAGCGGTGCGTGAACTTCCACTCCCACTGTCCGGCCGCCGCCATCTGGTTGGAAGGGAGAGACAACAGCGCGTCTCCGATCGGGAGAGCACGCAGCGCGGGAGTCGCCTCCTGAGCGAGGAGTCGCGTGGCTAGAAGAATTGCTCCCGCAAACTGCCAACCGCCAAGCGCCAACCGGCCACTAATCATTGGGCGCTCCCCTTCGGATCCAGTCGCGTACGAGCTTGGTGTTCGCATCGCTGAGCGGCGGACGGCTGAGCGGCATGCGCTCGCCGGTGATGCCTGCGCCGGTGATCTTTCGGTAGAGGTAGGAACCGGTCGGGTCGTTGGGCTGGATGCGCGCGAGGCTCGGCATCTCCACGCTCGGCACGTTCACGATCATCGCGTATGCGCGCCCGGGCGAAAGGATCAGCTGCGACTCCTGGCCCAGCGGGTCATGGCATCCGATGGAGGCACAGGTGGGCGAGAAGATCTCGTTCTGCACGCGGGTGAACGTGGCCGTCATGTCGATCGGCTCGCCGCCTCCGAGCGGTGACGTCGGAGTCTTGATCTCCCCACAAGCGGTGAGTATGAGGACGATCAGAATCAGACTTGATCTCATTGGTGAAACGTAAGGTAGCATCGCCGCGTGGATTCCGTCGACGAACTTTTCGCGGTCGTCGTTCGCGAACAGGATGACGACTCCCGCTGGAACGCAATCCAGCAGCTGCACGCACTCGGTACCCGGGAAGTGTACGAGAGCGCGGTGAGGTTCTGCCGCGGTAGTTCTCCCGCGGAGCGCGTTGCCGGTGCCGATGTTCTCGGCCAGCTCAGTGCCTTCGCCGATGAGGCCATGAAGACGCTCCTGACCATGGTCGCGGACGAAGACGGATCGGTCATCGAAGCCGTCGTTCACGTCCTGGGACAGCGCCAGGACGGCCGCACCATCGACGCTCTCACTCAGGCAGCGTCCCACGCGGCGTCGAACGTCCGCTGGGCGGTTGCCACAGCACTCGAAGACCTGATCGCGGACGAGCGCGCCGAGAGGGTCCTGCTCGCTCTGATGAAAGACTCCGACACGTCCGTGCGCGATCGCGCGACGTTCGCGGTGGGAAGCCTTTCCGATCACGACACTCCGCGGATCCGCGCCGCACTCGCGGAGCGTCTCCGCGATGACGAGCGCTGCGTCGCCCACGAAGCAGCCCTGGGCCTGGCCCGCCGCCACGACGCACGCGCGATTCCCTACATCGCAGTGGCTGTGGAATCAGCCGATGGCGAGATCGAAGAGGCGGCAGACGAAATCACCTCGCCGGACATGCTCACGGACCTGCTCAAGGCGCGCGACGCGCTCGGTAACGGGGCGGGGTTGTCCACGCTGATCAAGAGGTGCAGGGCGCGGCTGTAGCTTCGAGTCTTCAAGTCTTCGAGTCTTCGAGGGGTCAAGTCTTCGAGTCTTCGAGTCTTCGAGAAGGTTCACAGGCTCACAGTCGCAGAGTCTCACAGGGTCCGTTGGCTACGGCCTCCTGTGAGACGGTGAACCTATGAGACTGTGAACCTCCGATCTCGAAGACTTGACCCTTCGAAGACTCGAAGACTCGAAGACTCGAAGACTTGAAGACTTGAAGACTTGAAGACTCGAAGACTTGACCCCTCGAAGACTCGAAGACTTGAAGACTCGAAGCTACAGCCGCGCCCTGCACCTCTTGATCAGCGTGG
>JANMSA010000329.1:0-1758 GCA_031388865.1 Acidobacteriota bacterium
CGAAGCGACGGCACGGCTGTGACCCAGACTGGCGCAGGCTGTGGCTGCCAGGCCGATCGGATCATGTCCGCGCATGCCGCGACGAGTTCGTCATCGAATCGGCCGTGTTCATATCTGCCCTCGGCAACGCGGCGCCCCCATCCCGCGTCTCCCCACATGGAGAGCGCGTACCCGGCTTCGCTTCGTAAATCCACCGGAATCTTCCCCTTGCGGTCGGCAACTCCCGAACTGGCCCACTGAATACGGGGCTCGATCCTGCGATTGGATCGCCGGAGGAAGTCGACGGCCTCTCGCACGAGTTCCGCGGACACTTCGGAGGCAAAGAAGTCGCCCGCACAGACTGCATATTTCCCGCACGGGCGTGCGGTCGGATCGTCGAGCGAACTGACCACGCGCTCCATCAGACAGGTCCGGCTGTCGACGAGTGCACGCATCTGCTCCACTTCGGCACGCCTGGTCTCGGTAAGCGGTGTCCGTTTCACGCGCGATGGCGCTGACCCGAGCTGGAACGAGTGCGGTTTCGACGATGGTAGAATCGGCCCATGTCCGTCGGGAGGCCAGCCGCGAACACTGACTACCGCAATCAACCGGCATATCCCTTGGGCGAAGCTGCCAGGTATTTGAGGCTGCCGCCGGCGACGCTTCGTGCCTGGACGCTGGGGAGACCCTATCCCACCTCTAAGGGGGAGCGGCGCTTTACGCCGCTGATCAGGCCCGCAGCGGCGCAGCCCGTCACGCTCTCGTTCCTGAACCTCATCGAAGCGCACGTACTTCGCGCCTTGCGGACGGACCATGCCGTGTCGCTCAAGGCTGTCCGAAAAGCGGTCGACTTCGCCGAGCACAAGCTCGGAATCGATCGGCTGCTCCTTCGGCCCGAATTGCGATCCGAAGCGGGCCAGTTGTTCCTGCATCGCTATGGACAGCTGATCAATCTCTCGGCGTCCGGCCAACTTGCCATGCGGCAACTCCTTGACGCGCACCTGGCCCGCGTGACGTGGGACAAGGATCGCTTTCCGGTCCGCCTGCATCCGTTTCTCCTGAGCGGGACGACGACGGCGATGCCCATCGCCATCGATCCGGGCATTTCGTTCGGACGTCCGATTGTGGCGGCACGTGGTATCTCGACCGCCGCGATCGCGGCACGGATTGACGCGGGAGAGCAGCCGTCTGATGTCGCGGCCGACTACGGCTTGACGACGACGGATGTCGAGCAGGCGGTGCTGTACGAGCGGGCCGCCTGAGATTGTCTTTTTCACAGACAGAGATTTAGGCCACCAGTTCCCGGCGATCCTGCGAGAGGCCGGCCTTCGGGTGGAGCGTCATACCGATCACTGCGCGCCGACCCGCTCGGACGAGGAGTGGCTGCAACTGGTCGCCGCGCGGGCCTGGGTGGGCGTGACGCATGACGCTCGCATCCGCTACAAGCCCAACGAACTGGCCGCCGTCATCGCGCACCGTGTTGCTCTCCTCGTCGTCGTTGGCCACGCGCCGCACGCTGAACTGGCACAGTCCTTCGTGACGACGGCTCCTCAAATCTCCAGGTTTCTCGCCAGGTATCGCCCGCCTCTCATTGGAAAAGTGTACCGTCCGTCCCCAAACGAGCGTGAGCGCAACCCCAAGGCCAGTGGGCGCGTCGAGCTCTGGTATCCGAACCCGTAGGATGCGATTGATCATGATCCCGTGCTCGGCTTGATTCACTCCCTCTGACTTAGGGCCGCGCCCGATACTGGGTGGCCTCCAGGCGGCAGCGCTCGCTCA
>JANMSA010000779.1:0-5396 GCA_031388865.1 Acidobacteriota bacterium
ACCAGCGCCATCAGCGCGACCTTCGATGCGTCGCGCTCGATCTGAAACATCGATTCGCCGGAGAAACACCCGTCAAGCCGAACGCCGTACAGGCCACCCACGAGTTCGCCGCCCCGATTGAACACCTCGACGCTGTGGGCCCAGCCCAGCTCGTGCAGCCGGGTGTAGCCTTCTAAGAACTCCTCGGTGATCCAAGTGCCTCCGCGAGACGGATGGGCGCAGGCGTGCATCACCCGTGTGAAGCAGGTATCCACTCGGATCTCGAAGCGCTTCGCACTCTGCCGCATCGAGCGCGTCACACGCAGACCGTCGAGCGGCAGAATGCCCCGCGGATTGGGCGACCACCAGCCGAGGTGGTCGCGTAGCTCATCGACCCCCATCGGGAACATGCCGCGCCGATACGCATCGATCACGGTAGAGGGTTCGAGATCGGCGCCCAAGGCCAGGAGATCGCTGTCAGGCCACTCCGACGGCGGCGGAAGTCGCCACCGGCTTTTCTCCACGGGCTGCGGCGCGGCCTCCCATCCCCGGCTGTCCGAAATCTGCATACAAGTTTCGGACGCCGTTCGATCTCCTGGTCGAAGTCTAGTAAGGGTAACCCTTAAGTCTTGGCGTCCTGGGCTTCCAATCAGGCAGGGCAGCGTAGGCATCCCCGATTGGCATTTTCACCTTCGGAAGACTCTGGGCGTCCAGTGTCTCGTTCTCCGGGATAACACCGTTTATATAAAGCAGGAAAGCCGTCAGTGCGTATACCTCATCGGCCGTGAGCGTCCCCTCACGATTCAGGGGCATGGCGCGATTGATGTAATCCCAAACCGTCGTCGCGAACGGCGAGCGAAGCGGCAGTATGCGTCCCCGTGCCCAGAGCTCAACATCCGGGCCAGCCTTGCTTTTCAAAATGGGCGACGAGCCCTCGATCCCCGTCGCCCCGTGGCATCCCGCGCACTTCGCGCGATAGACCTGCGCGCCCTCCTTGGTCGTGCCGCGCCCCGGCGGGAGTTCCTCTCCGGTAGGACCGATGGCGATATCCCACGCGCGGATTTCCTCTGCGGTCGGCGTGCGTCCCACTCCATACGTAGGCGACTGCGCCAGCGCGCAGACTCCCATGAGCAACACGAGCAGGAGAACCTTAAGCATTACCATTGCGGACGCTCCCATCGCTGGCGATCCTCCACGGCTGAGTGGTGTTGTCCAGCCCCGGCACTCTGTATGAGGGATCCAGAGGCACGTTCCAATACTTGGCGACCTGCGCTCGCGACGGTTGAACCTGACCGAGCTCGTCCGTGCAGCGCGAAAGGAGCTCGGTCTCTTGTCCGTCCCAGTTCCACTGATGAGTGAATCGCGCATGCGCCATGCGCTGCGCCGTCCCCTTGATCTCGGCCACGTTCCAGCGCTTGCCGCCGTCGGTGGACACTTCCACCTTGCGAATGGCTCCGCCACCGGACCACGCCAGGCCGCTGATCTCGTAGAATCCGCGGCCGGGCAGCTGATGTCCCCCGGAAGGGAACGTGATGACCGATTTGGGCCCGATCTGGTATTCCAACGCAGCGACTTTCGGCTCTCGATCCAGATGCCCGTAGTCGTTGTAGTTCATGTAGTACCGGTCCACCACCTTGATTCGGCGCAGATATTTGGTGTGGAAGATTCCCTCGAAGCCGGGGACCATCAGTCGTAGCGGAAAGCCCTGCTGGGGCCGCAGGTCCTCGCCGTTCATCCCGTAGGCCACGAAGCAATCGTCCATCGCCTTGGCCAACGGCATGCTCGATGCCCCCTTCACTTCCTCGGACCCTTCTGCGACGAACCAGGATGCCCCGCTTTTCACCCCGCACTCCTTGAGCAGCACAGAGAGGGGCACGCCGGTCCATTCGGCGCAGCTCGTCATCCCGTGCGATTCCTGCACCGTCTTCGCCCTGCGCGAGTGTCGATTGCCAGCACACTCGATGAAGTGAAGGCGGGTCACGGAAGGGAGGCGCTTCAAATCCTCCATGGTGAAGGTCAGCGGACGGTCCACCATCCCGTGGATCATGAAACGATGCGTTCGGGGATCGATTTCCGGGATGTAGGAACCACGAGTCGTCCCGACGAAGTGGAGCGAGGATGGTGTGATCACTCCCACCGAATCCTGAAGCGGGGTCGCCACATGAAACACGAGCCCGAAGGCATCGGGCGAAGGTCTGCCGCCGTGGGCGATGCGTAAGGAGTTGACGAAACGCGAGCGGTCGCCGTAGGCGATCTGATCCCTGTTGCCCTTGATCATTGGTGGGGAGGGTGGGGCCTGGCCGGCCGCGGGTACTGCAGCTCCCAAGGTGAAACCACCGGCCAACGCCGCGCCGCTTTTCAGAAATTCCCTTCGAGCCGGTCGTTTCGAGTCCATGGGTCTCTCCTCTCAGATGAGCCTGCCTGAAGATCGCTTTGACGCTGGCGGCAGTATACGCCTGTCGCTGCGGCGGGGCATAGAAAGGTACCGCCGCCGCAGCGTATTCGCCTGGCCCCGTCTTGAAAACCAGGCATGGCTCTTGGCGCGCTCGGGCCGCGCGATTTTTCTCAGGTCCCGCCTGACGGAGCTCAGCGCAGCAGTCGTCGGCATTGTTCTTTCGTCCCCACGCGACCTACGCGCCACAATCTCTACGATCCCTGAAAAGCGCATCTCCGGCGGCCGGCGCGGGTCGCAGGGGTCCCCGGTTCTCTTTCCCGCCGACATCGTTCGATTCTATGCGACACTATGGTCCGACGCTTCGACGGATTCACTGAGTCCGCGAGCGACTCAAAGGAGATTTGATGGCCAAGACAGCGAAGAAGAAGACCGCACGGAAAGCCAACGCCGCCTTCATGAAGCCCATGACGCCAAGCGCAGCACTCGGCGAGGTAATCGGCGACAAGCCGATGCCGCGCACCGAAGTCACCAAGAAGCTCTGGGCTTACATCAAGAAGAACGGCCTGCAGGATGCGAAGAACCGGCGGAACATCAATGCCGACGACAAGCTCAAGCCGGTATTCGCCGGCAAGAAGCAGGTCAGCATGTTCGAGATGACGAAGCTGGTCAGCAAACACCTCAAGTAAAACGGTCTTCAGGTTGGTGGTTGGTGCGCCAACCACCAACCACCAACCGTCCTCGAATCCCCGGAGGGCCATGGCTACGCAGGCAGCACCGGCCGCCGCTCCGCCCGCGGCGATCTGGGAAGATTTCATCGACATCTTCTACGCGCCGGCTTCCGTGTTTCGCCGCCGGGAGCACGCCAACTTTTTCATTCCGCTCACTGTGATCACCATCGTGTGCGGCGTGCTGTTCTACCTGAACAGCGGCGCCCTGCAGCCCATGTTCGATGCCGAGTTCGATCGAGGCATGGCGATAGCACGACGGCAGAATCCGAACATGCCGGCCGAAGCGATCGAGACCATGCGCGCCTTCGCGTCGCGCATGCAGATGGTGGCCGTGTTCATCTTTCTTCCGATCGCGATGTTCGGTATCGGCGTCACGACGGGGCTCGCGGGCAAGCTCGTCGATGCGAAGCAGACGTTCAATGCCGCGCTCGTCGTGGGCGCCTATGCGTACGCGCCGCGCATCATCGATGCCGTTCTGCAGGGGTTGCAGGGGCTGTTTCTCGATCCCGCGCAGCTCGACGGACGCTTCCGGCTGTCGCTTGGCATCGGCCGATTTCTCGACCCAGACACCACGTCGCCGCTGCTTTTGGCCGTTCTGGGCCGCGTCGATTTGATCACGATCTGGATTACGGTGCTGATTGCGATCGGCCTGTGCGTCACCGGACGCATCCCGCTCCGCAAAGCGGCGATTGCCGCGGCGATCGTGTGGCTCCTCGGTGGGCTGCCGCTGATTCTTCCTGCGCTCCAGCAGCTGTAGATTCCAGTTTCCAGTTTCGGGTACCCATCTATGCCGATCGTCATCGCCGCACCCTCAGTCATTCAAGCCGCAGGACATCCGCCGAAACGCATCGAGGAGTACGCCGGCCGCGTCAATTCCGGGCACGCGAACGTGAGCGTCGCGCGCATGCAGTCGCCGTCGGGATGGCAGGAGCCGGGCCAGCGCCCCGACTTCGAAGAGATCACGATCGTGCTCCGCGGCATGGTGCGGGTCGAGCATGAGCATGGCGCGATGGACGTGCAGGCGGGGCAGGCCGTCGTCACGCACCCTGGCGAATGGGTGCGCTACAGCTCGCCGGGACCGGATGGCGCCGAATACGTCGCGGTCTGTCTTCCCGCGTTCTCCATGGAAACGGTGCACAGAGATGGCGATCGCTGAATCGATTCTGCCGGAGTTCGATCACGAGACCGCAACGACGCGCCTGCTCCTCGAGCGGGTACCGGCGGACAAGGTCGACTGGAAGCCGCACGTGAAGTCGATGTCGATCGGGCAGCTCGCCATGCACATCGCGAACCTTCCGCAGTGGGCAACCATCACGTTCGAGCGCATTGAGTTCGACGCAAATCCGCCCGACGGTCCGCGCATCACGACCCCGGAGTTTCAATCCCGGTCGCAACTGCTCCAGTTCTACGATACGGGTGTCAGCGCAGCGCGTCCGCTGCTCGCGCGCATGACCGATGCCGAGTTCATGGTGCCGTGGACGCTGAAGAACGGCGGAAGGAAGATGTTCAACATGCCCCGGGTGGCCGTCTTCCGGTCGTTCATCCTGAACCACGCGGTGCATCATCGCGGCCAGTTGAGCGTGTATCTGCGGCTGCTCGACGTGCCGGTGCCGAGCATTTACGGGCCCACGGCTGATACGCAGTCGTAGGCCGTGGGCTGTGGCCAAAGCCTACAGCCCAGAGCCAAAAGCCGAGAGCCGATCACCGTTCTGTGAACAGGCTCTTCACGACGAATCCTACGTTCGCCGGCCGTTCGCCGAGCCGGCGCATGAAGTACGGAAACCATTCGCGGCCGAAGGGCACATACACGCGGACGCGGTGGCCCGCGTCTCGAAACTCGTTCTGCAGGTCGCGCCGAATGCCGTAGAGCATCTGGAATTCGTACGCTTCGGGAGAAATTGCACGCGCCTCCGCGAATCGCTTCACCTCATTGAGGATCTCTTCGTCGTGGGTGGCGATCGCGGGATAGGTGCCTTCGGTCAGCAGCCGCTTCGCCATTCGAACGTACGCCGCGTCAACGTCGGACTTCAGCTGATACGCGACGCTTTTCGGCTCGCGGTACGCGCCCTTCACCAGTCTGATGCGTGCGCCCAGGGCGTTCACGCGCTCGAAGTCCTTCTCCGTGCGGTACAGGCACGATTGCAGCACGACACCCACATTGCGATGGCCGAGCTTCCAGACCGTCTCGAACATGTCGAGCGTCGCATCGGTGTAGGGCGAGCCCTCCATGTCGATGCGAACAAAGAATCCGCAGGGCTGTGCCGTCGTGAGAATCTTCCGCAGGTTGTCGATGC